>CALGFL010000516.1 GCA_937881145.1 uncultured Bordetella sp. | reverse complement strand
ACATCAGCCTCATCGCGTGGTACGCCTAGTGCTATGCGGTGCTGCTTTCTGAAGCGACCGAGGCGCGCGTGGCGCATTGGTTCGGCTATCGCAAGCCCACGCGGGTAACGCGCTATGTGCTGCCGGGCCTGCAAGCCATGAACTTCGTGCTGGAAGGCGTGCTCGACGGCGGCGTGAACAGCGCGCTCAACCTGGATGCGCACGGCAAGGGCCTGTCCTTTCACCTGCTGACGCTGCGGGTGGCCGTGCCGGCCGAGCTGGCGGCGCGCCTGCCCGACGTGCCGGCCTAGGTGCCGGCATCCGGGCCGAGCGATTACATCCTGAAGTGCTCGCCCAGGTAGACCCGGCGCACGGCCGGGTCGCTGACGATTTCGTCCGGCTGCCCGTTGGTGAGCACCTTGCCTTCGCTGATGATGTAGGCGCGGTCGCAGATACCCAGCGTTTCGCGCACGTTGTGGTCGGTGATGAGCACGCCGATGCCGCGGCCTTTGAGAAAGCGCACGATGCGCTGGATCTCGATCACCGCGATCGGGTCCACGCCGGCGAAGGGTTCGTCGAGCAGGATGAAGCGCGGCCGGGTCGCCAGGGCGCGGGCGATTTCCACGCGGCGGCGCTCGCCGCCCGACAGCGAGATCGCCGTGTTGCCGCGGATGTGATCGATCTGCAGCTCGTCGAGCAGGGATTCCAGGTTTTCGTCGATCTTCGCGCGCGACAGCGCGGCGCCGCCGGAATCGAGCTGCAGCTCCAGCACGGCGCGGATGTTCTCTTCGACCGTCAGGCGGCGGAACACCGAGGCTTCCTGGGGCAGATACGACAGGCCCACGCGCGCGCGCTTGTGGATGGGCATGCCGGTGATGGACATATCGTCGATTTCGATGCGGCCCGAGTCGGCCGGCACCAGGCCCACGATCATGTAGAAGCTGGTGGTCTTGCCCGCGCCGTTGGGGCCCAGCAGGCCCACGACCTCGCCGCCGGCGACGGACAGCGAGACGTCCTGCACCACGGCGCGGCCGTTGTAGGTCTTGCGCAGGCCCACGGCGCGCAGCGTGCCTTGCGGCTGGATCGCCGCGGCGGGCGGAGGAATGGCGGTCATGTGTGTGGCGTTATCCGTCGATTACTTCTTGGCGGCCTGCGCGGGCTTCTTCACGGCAGGTTTGCCGTGTTGCGCGGCGCAGGCGTCCATGGCGGCCTGGGTCTTGGAGCGGGGCTCGGCCAGCGAGCGGACCCGGCCGTCGGGCCCGGCGGAACCCGGCCCGCCCTGGGCTTGGTAGACGTCGGTCTTCTGGTAGTAGCGGACGCGCTCGCCGCGGATGGTGTCGAAGGGCTTGCCGCAAATGTAGCGGATCACCACGGCGTGGCCGATCAAGTCGAACTGCTGCTTCTTGCCGTCGTATTCCCCACGCAGGCCCTTGCCTTCGATGTGCTCGTAGGTTTCGGGGCGGTCTTCGGTAATGGTCACCACCTTGCCCTTGTTGGCGATGGCGGTGCCGTACTGGTAGCCGTCCTTGTCTTCGTTGACGTTCAGCTGGTCGGCGTAGATGTTGAGCTGGCCGCGCGTGGCGACCACGTTGCCGGTGAAGACGCTCTCGTGCTTGCCGTCGTCGTACTGCATCGTGTCGGACGTGACCTGGGTGTTGGGCTGCTCGGCGGGGCCGGTCTTGTCCTGGCTCGACGCCGAAGCCGCGGCCGTGGCCGGCTTTTGCGCCGGGACGGCGGCCGGAGTTTGCGCCTGAGCGCCCGTGGCGACGGTGGCGGCCAGCAGCAAGGCGAGAAGAGATGCGGTCGGATGGGTCATTTTTTCTTGTTCGCTGAGTTGTTGGAAGCCGCGCCGCCGTCTGCCGGGGCGCCAGCGGGATCGCCGGCCGCCGGATCGCCGGCCGCCGGATTATCGCTCGTAGGGCGGTCGGTGGTTCGATTGGTGTCTTTGGGAGCCAGGTTGACGTTGCTGGCCGAATACACCCGCAACTGCTGGGTCTTGTTGTCGTAGCGCATGCCGATGCCGTCCATGGTGGATCTGCCCTTGACCACGTGGGCGGGCAGATCGGTGTAGACCACGTCGTCGTTGGGCATGATGACGAACTTCTGGCTATAGGCGTCCAGCGCGTCGTTCCTGGCGTCGGGCTGGCGATGCACGTGCGCGTCGCCGATCATGGTGATGCGATTGTTGTGATCGTCCATGATGGCCGTCCTGGCCGTGCCGATGGTAATGGGATTGCCCGCCTGCTGCCCTATCGCGCGCGGATTGGTGACGTGATAGGAGTCGTCGTCGGGGAAATGCCGGCCGTAGTCGCCCTCGAGCCGATCGACGGGCTTGCCGGTGGCGTCGGTGCGCAGCATGACGAAATTCTTCGACCAGGAATCCATCTCGTGCGTCATGCGCCGCGGCGGATCGGTCTCGACGGCCTTTTGCGCATAGTTGGCCGCCCACCAGGTGCTCAGCACCAGGGCGACCAGCAGTATCAGCGCCGTCAGGGCGGGGAAGCGTTCTCTCATGGTTTTTCTACTGGATGACGCCGTCGCCGAATAGCGGCTGCGCGGTCAGGTAACCGCCCAGTTGACCGCGCGCGGCCAGCAGCAGGTCGCAGCATTCGCGCGCCGCGCCGTTGCCGCCGGCGCGCGAGGCCACCCAGTGGGCGGATTGCACGATGTAGTCGGGCGCGTTGGGCACGCTGGCGGCGAAGCCGGCGCGCTGCATGGCCGACAGGTCGATGAGATCGTCTCCCATGAAGCCGGTTTCGTTGAGCGGGATGCCGTGGCGCTGCGCGAGCTCGTTCAAGGCCGCGCTCTTGTCGCGTACGTCCTGCAATACGTCGGCGATGCCCAGTTCGGCGGCGCGGCGCGAGACGATGAGGCTGGAGCGGCCCGTGATCAGCGCGACTTTCACGCCGCTTTGCGTCAGCAGCTTCAGGCCGTGGCCGTCCAGGGCGTGAAAGCGCTTGAGCGCTTCGCCGTTTTCGCCGTAGTAGAGGCTGCCGTCGGTGAGCACGCCGTCGACATCGAACAGCATCAGGCGCACCGCGGCGGCGCGTTCGCGCACGGCGGGCGCCACGCGGGCCAGGACCAACGCTTCGGCGGGATGGACGAGCTTGATGGAGAAATCCATGAGCTGAGTAGGTATAGGGTATCGGGTCAGACGACCTTGGCCGCCATGAGATCGTGGATATGCAGCGCGCCCAGCAGCTCGCCCTGCGCATCGACGACGAGCATCTGGTTCAGCCGCAGCGTGTCCATGATCTGTGCGGCCTCGGCGGCCAGCGCGTCGGGGCCAATGGAGCGGGGATTGCGCGACATGCCTGCCGCGACCGGAAGGCCGCGCACGTCGCCCTGGCGTTCGATCAGGCGGCGCAGGTCGCCGTCGGTAAAAATGCCGACCGGGCGGCCGGCCGCGTCGACCACGGCCGTCATGCCCATGCGCTTGGCGGAGATTTCTTCGAGGGCGCGAAACAGCGGTGCGTCTTGCGGCACGATGGGCAGGTCCTTGCCCTGGCGCATGACGTCGCTCACGTGGGTCAGCAGGCGCCTGCCCAGCGCGCCGCCCGGGTGCGATCGGGCAAAGTCTTCCTTGCCGAAGCCGCGCGCTTCCATGCAGGCCACGGCCAGGGCGTCGCCCAGCGCCAGCGAGGCGGTGGTGCTGGCCGTGGGGGCCAGGCTCAGCGGGCAGGCCTCCTGGGCGACGCTGGCGTCCAGGTGCACATCGGCCAGCCGGGCCAGGTCGGAGTCGGGGTTGCCGGTGATGGAGATCAGGCGCGCGCCCATGCGGCGCACCACGGGCACGATGGTAAGCAGTTCGGCGCCCGTGCCGGAATAGGATAGGGCGATCAGCACGTCGTCGGCGGTGATCATGCCCAGGTCGCCGTGCACCGCTTCGGCGGCATGCACGAAGAAGGCCGGCGTGCCGGTGGAGGCCAGGGTGGCGGCGATCTTGCGGGCGATGTGGCCGGTCTTGCCCAGGCCGCTTACGACCACGCGGCCGCGGCAGTCCAGCAACAGGCGCGCGGCCTCGGCGAAACTGCCGTCCAGGCGGGCGGAGAGATGCTGCAGCCCCTGGATTTCGGTCTGCAGCGTGCGGCGGGCCGAGGCCAGGGCTTGGGCGGGAGAAAATTGAGCGGGCATCGGCGGATTTTAATCGTACCGGAAGGTTTCCGTTTGCAGTTGCCCCCTCCGGGGGGGCTATGGCATTCTGACGCGGATTTTTCCGCCTGTTTCAGCCGATTTTCCTGCTTTTTCCATTTTCTCCCTTCATGACTGCCTTTCCCGCCCCGGTGCTCGGCACCCCGCTGTCCCCTTCCGCCGTCCGAGTCATGCTGCTGGGCTCGGGCGAGCTCGGCAAAGAGGTGATCATCGCCTTGCAACGCCTGGGAACGGAGGTGATCGCGGTCGACCGCTACCCCGACGCGCCGGGGCAGCAGGTGGCGCACCGCGCCCATGTGGTGTCCATGACCGACGCGCAGGCTTTGCGGCAGATCATCCAGGCCGAGCGGCCGCACGTCATCGTGCCCGAGATCGAGGCCATCGCTACCGATCTGCTGGTCGAGATCGAGGCGCAGGGCCTGGCGCGCGTCACGCCCACGGCGCGCGCCGCGCATCTCACGATGAACCGCGAGGGCATACGGCGCCTGGCGGCCGAAACCCTGGGGCTGCCCACCTCCCCCTATAAATTCATCGACAGCGAAGACGAGCTGCGCGCGGCCATCGCGGGCGGCATCGGCTTTCCCTGCGTGATCAAGCCGGTCATGTCTTCGTCGGGCAAGGGCCAGTCGGTGATCCGCGACGAAGCGGGCATCGCCCAGGCCTGGCGCTATGCCCAGGAGGGCGGCCGGGTAGGAGGCGGGCGGGCCATCGTCGAAGGCTTCATCGAATTCGACTACGAAATCACGCTGCTCACGGTGCGCGCCCGCGCCGCGTCCGGCGAGATCGAAACCTGCTTCTGCGAGCCTATCGGCCATCGGCAGGTCGACGGCGACTATGTCGAGAGCTGGCAGCCGCATCCCATGGCGCCGACGGCCCTGGCGCGTTCGCGCGAGATCGCCCTGGCCGTTACTTCGCAGCTGGGCGGGATGGGCGTCTTCGGCGTGGAGCTGTTCGTGGCCGGCGACCAGGTGTGGTTCTCCGAAGTCAGCCCGCGGCCGCACGATACGGGCCTGGTCACCTTGATCAGCCAGGTCCAGAGCGAGTTCGAGCTGCACGCCCGCGCCATCCTGGGCCTGCCGGTGGACGTCTCGCTGCGCCAGCCGGGCGCCTCCAGCGTCATCTATGACGGCGTGCAGGCGCGCGGCGTCAGTTTCCACACCGTGGCCCAGGCCCTGGCCGAGCCGGGCACGGACATCCGTCTGTTCGGCAAGCCCGAAGCCTTCGTCAAGCGGCGCATGGGCGTGGCCCTGGCGACGGCGCCGGACACGGATCAGGCCCGCGCCAAGGCGCTGCG
>CALGFL010000515.1 GCA_937881145.1 uncultured Bordetella sp. | reverse complement strand
GGCTGCTAAGGACCCGGCGCTGGCGGGCGTCTTCTCCAACTTCTCTACCGGCGTGGCTCAGCTCGATGCCCATCTCGACCGCATCAAGGCGCAACAGTTGGGTGTGGAAGTGCAGGATGTGTTCAACACCATGCAGACCTATCTCGGCTCTGCCTATGTCAACGACTTCAACCGTTTCGGCCGCACCTATGAAGTGATCGCCCAGGCCGACACGCCGTTCCGCGAAAAGCCCGCCGACATCGCCCAGCTCAAGGTGCGCAACAATGCCGGCGAAATGGTGCCGCTGGGCTCGATGATGACTGTGAGCGAGACCACCGGCCCCGACACCGCCATGCGCTATAACGGCTTTCGCGCCGCAGACCTGAATGGCGGCCCAGCCCCTGGTGCTTCCAGCGGTCAGGCCGAAGCGGCGATAACAAAAATCCTGAACGAAACCCTGCCCAAGGGCATGCATTACGAGTGGACCGATCTGACCTATCAGCAGATTCTGTCAGGCAACACGGCGGCGCTGGTCTTCCTGCTCTGCGTGCTGCTGGTCTATCTGGTGCTGGCGGCCCAGTATGAAAGCCTGTTCCTGCCCCTGGCGATCATCCTGATCGTGCCGATGTGTCTGCTCTCGGCCATGACCGGTATCTGGCTGACCGGCGGCGACAGCAATATCTTTACCCAGATCGGCCTTTTCCTGCTGGTTGGCCTGGCCAGCAAGAACGCCATTCTGATCGTGGAATTTGCCCGCGAGCTGGAAATCGGCGGCGAGGAAACGGTGAAGGCCGCCATCCATGCGGCGCGCCTGCGGCTGCGGCCCATCCTGATGACCAGCTTCGCCTTCATCATGGGTGTGGTGCCGCTGGTGCTGTCCTCCGGCGCGGGCGCGGAAATGCGCCACGCCATGGGCATCGCGGTCTTCTTCGGCATGCTTGGCGTCACGGCTTTCGGCCTGTTCCTGACTCCAGTCTTCTACGTGCTGATGCGGGGACTCGAGAAGCGCATCACCGGCACGCAAAAGGTGCATCACCGTGTCTGAGGCGTCCCACTTCCATGTTCTCGCCGGAATGATCGCCGACGGCTTGGCGGGCTTGTTCGCCGTCGCCGCGTTGCTGCACCTGCTGGCGCCGCCCTTCCTGCGCCTGGCATATCAGCATTGGGGGTATGCCCGCTCTTTCCTGTCTGGTGCCGGGGTCGTCATGGCCATGGCTTCGGTGTTTCTGGCCGTGCCGCTGCTGCGCGCCTGGGGCGGCATCCTGGGCGGCCTGATCCTGTTCGTGTTCGTCACGGCGCTGCTCAATCGCGGGCGCTATCTCTACGCCCTGCCGGTGATCGTGCTGCTGGCGGCGTTGGCCCCGGCGATGGCTTGAGCGCAGAGAATATATCGACACGATGCTTTTGCGTGAATTGTTTTGCCACAGTTGCGGACAGTGAAATGCCGGTAGCTACGCTGCGTTCGATATCTCCGCTGCTCCGGCAAACTTCATGGTCCGTTCGTGATCGACCATGTAGTCGCGCGTAACCGGCAGCGTCCCTATCCGTTTTGCAATCTGAATCTGATAGACCACTTCGCCATCATGGCGGAAGACCATTTCCGACCCTGCCAGATAGAACTCCCACATCCGGCAAAACCGTTCGTCATACAGCTTCGCGATTTCGGCGCGATTCTTCTGAAAGCGCCGCCGCCATTCGCGCAGCGTCTCGGCGTAATGCATGCGCAGAACCTCAATGTCCGTCACGATCAAACCGGTTCGTTCGATGACCGGCACGATTTCACTCAAGGCAGGCGCATAGCCGCCGGGAAAAATGTATTTTTGTATCCAGGCATTCGTCGCGCCAGGGCCGTCCGTCCGTCCGATCGTGTGCAGCAGCATGACGCCATCATCCGCCAGAAGCTCGCGAACCTTGGCGAAAAAGGTGCCGTAATATCTCGCGCCGACATGCTCGAACATGCCGACCGATACCACGCGATCGAACGTGCCTTGTATGCTGCGGTAGTCGATCAAGTCGAACGCGCACCGGTCGGCAAGGCCGGACGCCATCGCGCGTTCCCGCGCGATGGCCAATTGCTCTTCGGACAATGTCACCCCCCAAACGCGCGCTCCGGTGTCGCGGGCCATATCAAGCGCAAGGCCGCCCCAACCGCAGCCAATATCCAGAACTCTCAAACCCGGCCGGTCGATATTCAGCTTGGCGGCAATATGGCGTTTTTTGGCGGCTTGGGCTTGTTCCAGCGTCTCCGCCGGATTCGTGAAATAAGCGCAGGAGTATTGACGGTCGCTGCCCAGGAAGAGGTCGTAAAGCTTGCGCGACAAGTCATAGTGATGGGCGACGTGGTCCCTGGCGCGGCGGGCAGGATTGAATTGCTGAATGGGCCGCAACAGGCGGCGGAAATGGTCTGCCAGCCTGGGAATGAAGCCGTAGCCATTTCGTGATTGATTTCGCATCAACAAGCCGAGCAACCCGGCGACGTCGCCATTTTCGATCGTCAGGCGGCCATCCATATAGAGTTCACCGAGCTTGAGTTCGGGGTTGAGCGCCAATTGCCAGATCGCAGCCCGGTCGTGAAAGCGGATGGCGATATGGGGTTCACCCCGGCCAAAGGTCTTAACGGACCTGCCCGGGAAACGGACAGTGAGAGTTCCCTCGCGAATAACGGACAGCAAATCTGTCAGCATGGCCGCATCTCGTCATTTCCGTTATGCCTCGCCATGTTGACAATACGCACGGCGCCCTGGAGTT
>CALGFL010000514.1 GCA_937881145.1 uncultured Bordetella sp. | reverse complement strand
GGATCGGGACGAACCCGAAGACGAGTGTGCTCAACCAGTGGAACCAGAGCCACGACATTCGGAATCTGTTCGTGGTGGACGGCGCCTGTTTTGTCACGTGCGGCTGGCAGAACCCGACCATGACGATCACGGCGCTTTCGATGCGCGCCAGCGAACATCTGGCGGAACTGATGGCGGCGGGAACGGTTTAGGAAAGAGCGGCCGGCTCCGGGGTCTCCCCGCGAACCACCGGTTTACGGAATACGGAGAGCGCCTGTGAGATGGCGATGCCGAAAAGGGCGAACAGCGCACCGCAAGTCTTGTTGAAACGGCGGCCATGGCGCGCCAGCCAGGGCTGGACGCGGTAGGCCAGGCGGGCCAGCAGGTATTCGTACATGAACTCGATGGCGACGAAGGTGGCGGCCATGATGGCAAATTGCGCCAGCAGGTCGCGCTCGGGGTCGAGAAACTGCGGCAGGAAGGCGCCGTAGAACAGCAGCGCCTTGGGGTTGGATACGGCCGAGAGGCAGCCTTGGCGAAAGAGGCGTACGCCCGACACGGCGGGGGCGGCCGCGTCGGACTCGGCCTGGATCTGCACGCCCGGCGAACGCCACAGGTGCACGCCCAACCATACCAGGTAGGCGCCGCCTACCCACTTCAGGACGATCAGGGCCGGTGCCCAAGCCTGTATCAGCGCGCCGATGCCCAGCATGGATAGGGCGATCAGCCCCGTGAAGCCCAGCGCGCCGCCGCTGATCGTGCACAGCGTTTTGCGATGGCCGTGCAGGGCGCCGTGGGTGAGCGCGAGCAGGGTGTTCGGACCGGGCGTGATGGACAAGCCGCCCGACGCGAGCAGATATAAAAGCCAGGTATGCAATGCCATGAGACGCCCCAGGACGGCAAAAACGAAAACAGGGCAACAAGCTTAGCTCATTGCCCTGCGTGGCGGCCGGTACACCTGGCCGGATTCGCGTCAGTGCGGCTTTTGCCGCCGGACCGCCCCAAGGTAAAAACGCCACCTTGGGGGGCGGCAAGCCGAAGGCGCGGCGTGGGGGCCTTTTTTACTCGCCCAGGTAGGCCGCGCGCACGCGCGGATCGTTCAGCATTTCGTGCGCGTCGCCAGCCATGGTGATCGTGCCCGAGTCCATGACGTAGCCGCGGTTGGCGGCCTGCAGGGCCAGGCGGGCGTTCTGCTCGACCAGCAGGACGGTGATGCCTTCCTGCGAAATCTCGCGCACGACTTCGAAGATCTTGTCGACCATGATGGGCGACAGGCCCATCGAGGGCTCGTCCAGCAGCAGCAGCTTGGTCTGGCTGAGCACGGCGCGCGACATGGCCAGCATTTGCTGCTCGCCGCCCGAGAGCGTGCCGGCCAACTGGGAGGCGCGTTCCTTCAGCCGCGGGAAGAACGTGAACATGCGCTCGATGTCGGCCGCGATGCCGGCCTTGTCGTTGCGCTTGTAGGCGCCCATCATCATGTTTTCGTGGATGGACATGCGCGCGAAGATGCCGCGGCCTTCGGGCACCATGACCAGCCCGCGGGACAGCAGTTCGTGCGTAGGCACGCCCTTGATCGACTGGCCCATGTACTGGATGTCGCCCTTGGAATAAGGCTTCAGGCCGGTGATGGCGCGCATGGTGGTGCTCTTGCCGGCGCCGTTGGCGCCGATGAGCGTCACCAGTTCGCCCTTGCGCACCTCGAAGTCGACGCCCTTGACGGCCTGGATGCCGCCGTAGTTGACCTGCAGGCCCGAGATTTTCAGTAGAGTTTCGGACATGGTTCAGTGACCTCCCGCGCCCAGATAGGCTTCGATGACCTTGGGATCCTTCCGGACATCTTCGGGCAGTCCTTCAGCGATGATTTTTCCGTAATCGAGCACGGTCATGTGGTTGCACAGGCCCATGACCAGCTTGACGTCGTGCTCGATCAGCAGAATGGTGCGACCGTCGGAGCGGATCTTGTCGAGCAGCGTGGTGAGCTCCACCTTTTCGGTGGCGTTCATGCCGGCCGCCGGCTCGTCCAGCGCCAGCAGCTTGGGGTCGGTCGCCAGCGCGCGGGCGATCTCCAGGCGGCGCTGGTGGCCGTAAGAGAGGTTGCGCGAGGTGTAGTGGGCGTATTGCGTAATACCCACGTAATCGAGCAGTTCCAGGGCCCGCTCGCGGATCGCCTTGTCTGCGGGGCGCTCTGCCGACGTACGAAAGACCGGGCAGATGAAGGTCAAGTCCTTGC
>CALGFL010000513.1 GCA_937881145.1 uncultured Bordetella sp. | reverse complement strand
CGTGCTGGACCTCTCCACCGGCGCGCTATCGTGGGCCAACGCAGGCCACCCGCCGCCGGCCGTCATCGGCGCCGACGGCGCGGTGCGCCTGCTCGAAGGTCGCAGCGGCCCGGCCTGCGGCGTTCAGGAAGATCTGCCCTATCGCCGCCTGGATGCGCAGTTGGGCCCGGGCGAGACGCTGGTGGGCTATACCGACGGCATTACCGAAGCCATGAATGTGCGCAACGAACAATACGGCGACGCGCGCATGCTGGAACTGCTCGCGGCCAACCCCGGCGAGGCGGCCGACCTGGCCAAGCGCCTGGTTTCCGACGTGGACGCCTATGCCGGCGAGGCCGAACAATCCGATGACATCACGCTGGTGGTGATACGACGCCTATGAAATTCCTGCTACGCATCATTCTGCTGCCGCTAGTCACGTTGCTGGCCGGTTCCCTGGCGCAGGCCGTCACGACCGGCGACGCCGCCGCGCCGCCGCCGGCCGCCCAGACCCGTGTCTTTCCCACCACGCCACATGCCCGGCCCGATGGCCGCAAATGGCGCCTGGGCTATTACGACGGCGGCAATTATTCGGAATACCCGCGCACGCTGCGCGCGGTCGTCGAAGGCCTGCAGAAGCTGGGCTGGCTGACCCTGCCGGCCATTCCCGCGGATCTGGACTCGCATCAGATGTGGCAGTTCATCGCCGCCAACGCCAAGAGCAGCACCCTGCAGTTCGTCGACGACGCATGGTGGCAGGCGGGCAACTTCGATGCGGCGCAGCGCCCCGTCATGCGCGCGGCCATCGAGCAAAGAATCAAGGACAAGCACGACATCGACCTCATCATCGCGATGGGCACCTGGGCCGGCCAGGACATGGCCACGCTGGGCGCTCCGGTGCCCACCATCGTCGGCTCGACCAGCGACCCGGTCGGCTCGGGCATCATCAAGAGCGATCAGGACAGCGGCATGGACAATCTGTTCGCGCGCGTGCAGCCCGACCGCTATCAGCGTCAGGTGCGGCTGTTTCATCAGATCGTGCCCTTCAAGACGCTGGGCCTGGTCTACGAGGACAGTCCCGAGGGCCGCACGTACGCGGCCGTATCCGCCGTCGAACAGGTGGCCAAGGAAGACAACTTCAAGATCGTGTCGTGCAACGCGCCCGCCACCAATATCGACGCCGCGCAGGCCACGCTCAACGCGGTCGATTGCTACCGCAAGCTGAGCACGCAGGTCGACGCCATGTACATCACCGTGCAGCGCGGGCTGACGCCCGACGCGGTCACGCAAGTAGCCGACATCCTGCGCCAGGCCAAGGTGCCGAGCTTCGCCATGCTGGGTTCGGATCAAGTGCGCGCCGGCCTGTTGATGAGCCTGGCCCAGGCGAGCTATTCCTACGTGGGTTTGTTCTACGCCGAGACCATCGCGCGCATCTTCAACGGCGCCAAGCCGCGCCAGCTCAGCCAGATCTGGGTCGACCCCGCCAAGATCGCGATCAACCTCGCCACGGCGCGCGCCATCGGCTTCGATCCGCCGGTGGACATTCTGCTTGCGGCCGACGAGGTCTATCAATAAAAACGCGCCGCCCGCGGAATCTTTCTGCGAGCGGCGCGGCGGCTCGATAGCGTTCGCCGCGTGCAGATCCCTCCTGTCAG
>CALGFL010000512.1 GCA_937881145.1 uncultured Bordetella sp. | reverse complement strand
ACCGCGTCATCTTCATGGACGGCGGCTACATCGTCGAGGAAGGCAAGCCGCAGGACATCTTCTCGAATCCGCAGGTCGACCGCACCAAGAACTTTCTGGCCAAGGTTCTGTAATACCGCAAGGCGGCCCCGGGCGCGGAGCGCGCTGCCGCCCATCGGCGCACGAACGCCGACCCCGGCAGGCGGCCTGTCTGCACGAGCCGCTCGCCGATGCCGCGTCAACCGAACAGCTTGTTCGCCGTCTTGGCGATCAGCTCGCCTTGGTGACGCGCGCCGGCCAGCTCGATCGCGCTGGGCTGGCGCTGGCCCTGTCCGCCGGCGATCGTCGTCGCGCCGTACGGGGCACCGCCCACGATTTCGTCCAGCGTCATCTGCCCTTGATGGCTGTACGGCAGGCCGACGATGATCATGCCGAAGTGCAGCAGATTGGTGATGACCGAGAACAGCGTCGTCTCCTGTCCGCCATGCTGGGTCGCGGTCGAGGTGAAAGCGCCGCCGACCTTGCCGTTCAAGGCGCCGCGCATCCACAGGCCGCCGGCCTGGTCGAGAAACGCGGCCATCTGCGAAGGCATGCGTCCGAAACGGGTCGGCGTGCCGACGACGATGGCATCGTAATCGGCGAGCTCGGCGACCGTCGCCACCGGCGCCTTCTGGTCGAGCTTGAAGTGGGAAGCCTTGGCCACCTCCTCGGGCACCGTTTCCGGCACCCGCTTGACATCGGCCGTGGCGCCCGCGGAACGGGCGCCTTCGGCGATCGCGTTGGCGAGCGTCTCGATGTGCCCGTAGGAGGAGTAGTACAGAACGAGAACCTTGGACATTTGAAAGACTCCTTGTGGAGAAATCCGGCGATGCCGGCGAGGTTTGGCGGAAAAAGCGCTCACACGGTCTCCACCACGACCAACTCATAGTCTTCGACAGCGGCGAACCGGCAGCCGCTATGTCCTTCGCCGACGCGGCGTGCGGACTAGCTCTGGACAGCAGCCACCGCGCTGGCCACCACGCCGACGTTGTTCTTGTTCAGGCCCGCCACGCACATGCGCCCTGAACGCAGGACATAGACACCGTATTGCGCGCGCAGGCGGTCCACCTGCTCGGCACTCAGGCCGGTGTAGGTGAACATGCCGCGCTGGCTTAGATAGCGCTCGAGGGCCGGCCCGTGCACGTGACCTTGCAAGCCTTTGTGTATCGCATGGCGCATGGCGCGGATGCGCTCGCGCATCGCGCCGAGCTCGGACTCCCACAGCGAACGCAGCGCCGGGGTATTGAGCACACGCGCCACGACGCTGGCGCCGTGGGTCGGCGGATTGCTGTAATTGGCGCGCACCGTGCAGGTCAGCTGGCCCAGGACGCGCTGGGCTTCGTCCTTGTCGGCGCACACCACGCTCAGGCCGCCGCAGCGCTCGCCGTAGAGCGAGAAATTCTTGGAGAAGGAGTTCGCGACCAGGCAGGTGATGCCGGCGTCGGCCAGCAGGCGCGGCGCATAGGCGTCCTCGTCAAGCCCGTCGCCGAAACCCTGGTAGGCCATGTCGACGAAGGCGATCAGGTTGCGCTCGCGCAGCACGGGGACGAGGGCTTGCCACTGCTCGTGATTCAAGTCGACGCCGGTGGGGTTGTGGCAGCAGGCATGCAACAGCACAATGCTGCGCGCGGGCAGGCCCTTGATGGCGGCCAGCATTTCGTCCAAGCGCAGTCCGCCTGTGTTGCTGTCGTAGTAGGGATAGGTGTTCACCTTGAAACCCGAGCCTTCGAACAGCACGCGGTGGTTTTCCCACGAAGGGTCGCTGATCCAGACCTGCGAATCCGGGAAGTAGCGCTTGAGAAAATCGCTGCCCACCTTGAGGGCGCCCGAACCGCCCAGCGTCTGCAGCGTGGCGATGCGCCCTTCTTTCCGGGCCTTGCAGTCGTTGCCGAAGACCAGCGACTGGACCGCGTCGCGGTAGTCGGCAAGACCCGACATGGGCAGGTAGGGCCGCGCGCCGGGCCCGGCCAGCACTTGCTGCACGGCCTGCTGCACGGCCTGCATCACCGGCAGCTTGCCGTCGTCGTCGAAGTAGATGCCGATGCTCAGGTTGACCTTGCCCGACCGTGGGTCGCGTTGGAAATCTTCGTTCAGGCTGAGGATGGGGTCGCCCGGGTAGGCAGTGACGTTTTCGAACATGGTTGGTCTCGGATTTTTATGTCGACGGAATGATTGCAGCCGCCCGGCCGCATGCCGACCATGGGGACTACGGTCGATCATACCGCCGATGCGCGCATCGATCCGGGAAGACGCCTGCGCGGGCGGCCGCCCGTCAGGCGAGCGCGCCGTCGGCCGCCGCGCCGGCGCCCAGCCAGCCGTCCAGGGGCGACCCTTCGCGCAGCAGCCCGGCGCTGTCGCCCGCATAGACGGAGCGGCCGCGTTCCAGGACCAGCGCCTGGCGCGTGATCGGCAGGATCTGGCGCGCATGCTGCTCGACCAGGATGACGGCCATGCGCCCCGCCTTGACCATGCGGTCGATGATCGCCAGCAGTTCCTGGGCGATCTTGGGCGCCAGGCCCTCCAGCGGCTCGTCCAGCAGCAGAATCTTCGGGTTCAGCATCAGGGCGCGGCCCATGGCCAGCATTTGCTGCTCGCCGCCCGAGAGCTGGTTGCCCAGGTTCAGGCGCCGCTCCCGCAAACGCGGGAACATCTCGTAGACCCGCGCCAGTGTCCATTCGCCGGGCAGGGCGACCACGGTCAGGTTTTCTTCCACGGTGAGCGAACGGAAGATGTCCCGCTCCTGCGGCACCCAGCCCAGGCCGGCCTGGGCGCGGCGATGGCTGGGCACCTGGGCGATGTCGGCGCCCTCGTAGAGAATGCGTCCGCGCCGCAGCCGCGCCGCGCCCATCAAGGTCGCCAGCAAGGTGGTCTTGCCCATGCCGTTGCGGCCCAGCAAGGCCAGGCTGTCGCCGGCGGCCAGCGACAGGGAAATGTCTTCGAGTATGACGGCGTCGCCGTAGCCCGCCCATACGTTCTCCAGGCGCAGCAGCTCAGACATGGGCGTCTCCCAGATAGACTTCCTTGACACGCGGGTGATCCGCGATCGCCTCGGGCGTGTCCTCGACCAGCAAGGCGCCGGACACCAGCACCGAGATGCGCTCGGCAAAGCGAAAGACCAGATTCATGTCGTGTTCGATCAGCAGAATCGTCACTTCGCGCGGCAGCTGGGCGATCGTCTCGAACAGTTCCTGGCTCTCGCCGGTGGGCACGCCCGCCGCCGGCTCATCGAGCAGCAGCACCTTGGGCCGCAGGGCCAGCGCCAGGGCGATTTCGATCAGGCGCTGGCGGCCATAGGCCAGGCTGCGCGTGATGGCATAGGCGTCGGGCAGCAGCTTGAGCTGGGCCAGGATGGCAGCAGCTTCGTCCACGACTTCGCCGTGCGAGGCCATCGGCTGCCACCAATGCGTGCCCAGGCCGGCGCGCTCGCTCACGGCCAGCGCCACCGACTCCAGCACCGTCATGTCCATGAACAGCTGATTGATCTGGAAGGTGCGCACCAGCCCGCGGCGGCAACGCTCGTGCTGGGGCATGCGGGTGACGTCCTGGCCCAGCAGCGAGACCCGGCCCGAGGTCGGCTCCAGCAGGCCCGTCAGCAAATTGATGAGCGTGGTCTTGCCCGCGCCGTTGGGCCCGATCAGCGCATGACGCGCGCCCTGTTCAACGCTCAGGCTTACCTGGTTGGTGGCGATGAAGCCGCCGAAGTTGCGCACCAGATCGTGGGTTTGCAAAGCCATGCTCACTGGCGTATCCGCCTGTCGCTGCGCGAGCGCCTGCCCGGGGGAGGATTCGCGCCTGGAGAGGCCCGGCGCGCTCATGCCGGATTCTCCCTGCGCGCCCGGGCGCGCCGACGGTTCGTTTCGATCCATTGCAGCGCGGTGCCCAGGATGCCACCGCGCGCGAACAGCACGATCAGCACCAGGATCAAGCCCAGCCAGAACTGCCAATACTGCGGGTTCATGTCGGAGAGAAAATAATTCATGACGACGTAGACGATGGCGCCGACGAGGCCGCCGTACAAATGCCCTGCCCCTCCCAGGATCAGGATCAGCAGCAAATCGGCCGAGCGCTGGAATCCGAGGGTATCGAGCGAGACGAACTGGTTGGTCTGGGCCAGCAGCGCGCCGGCCACGCCCGCATAGGCGGCGCCGATGGTGTAGATCTTTACCAGGCGGCGGTGCACCGGCACGCCCAGCGCCGACATGCGCAGGGCATTCATGCGGATGCCGCGCAGGCTCAGACCGAAGGGAGAATGCACCAGGCGCCGGGCCAGCCAGAACATGACGAACAGCACCGCGACCTCATAGAGGTGTCCGACGCGGCAAAACATATTCAACTCGGACAGGCCAAGCAGCGGCTTGACCTCGACGCCCCGCATGCCGTACACGCCGCCCGTGATGCGGGTGAATTTGTTGGCCAGCTCGTAGAGCATGAGCGC
>CALGFL010000511.1 GCA_937881145.1 uncultured Bordetella sp. | reverse complement strand
ACCCGACGAAGAGGGCGAGGCCGTGCGCACCGAAAGCCGCATTCTCGAATGCCGCCGCGCGCGTCCGTCGGCAGAAATCGCCCGCATCCTCGAACTGCGCGCCGGCGAAACCGCCGTCACCATACGCCGCGTGCTGTCTTTCGACGGCGTCGCCACGGTGGTCGACGACATCTGGCTACCCGGTTCGGTCTTTCGCGGCCTCACCCTGGACGTGCTGACCGCCAATCGCGGGCCGCTTTACGGCCTGTTCGAGACGCAGTTCGGCGTGAGCATGGTGCGTGCCGACGAAAAGCTGCGCGCCGTGGCGGCCAGCAGCGAGATCGCCGACCTGCTGGGCATCGCCGCCGGCGCGCCGCTGCTGCAGGTCGATCGCGTTTCCTATACCTATGGCGGTCGGCCCATGGAAGTGCGGCGGGGCACCTACCTCACCAATCACTTCCACTATCGCAATAGCTTGAATTGATGGGAATTTTTATCGTCGTTTGAAACGGATTGCTACCTGAGGGACAATACCGAGGTTTCCCTGGCCGGAAACCGGTGTCCACGCCACGAAATTTGCTTTACCCAAAAACCTAGCCATAAACCCAGAAATACCGAGGTCGTCATGTCCGACTCAGCTGCTCAGAACGTCAAGCCAGCGCGTCCCGAATTTCGCAATATCGGCTTGTCCGATATCAGCAAATACCGCCTACCTTTACCGGGGCGACTGTCCATCCTGCATCGCGTCAGCGGCTTGCTGCTGTTCCTGTGCCTGCCCCTGGTCCTGTTGCCGCTGTGGGGCACCAGCCTGAGTTCGCCCGAAGGCTACGCCAGCGTGGCCAAGTGCGTGGGCTACGTGCCCGTCAAAATCGTTCTGCTGGTCCTGATCTGGGGCTTCCTGCATCACTTCTGCGCGGGCATCCGCTTCCTGTTCCTCGACATGCACTACGGCGTGGACAAGGCCTCGGCACGCAAGAGCGCCGGCGTGGTGTTCGCGGTCAGCCTGCTGCTCACGCTGATTTTCGCCCTCAAACTGTTCGGAGCTCTGTAAATGGCAGCCAGCAAGAACTACGGCTATAAGCGCCTCGTCGTCGGCGCTCATTACGGCATCGGCGACTTCATCGTTCAGCGCGCCTCCGCCGTCGTCATGGCGGTGTACACGGTGATCCTGGCCATCGGCCTGCTGGTCGAGCCCCTCACGTACGAAGGCTGGAAGTCGATCTTCACCTTCCATGTGTACACCCTTCCCGTGGGCCAGCTCCTGGCCACTCTCGCTTTTCTTTCGCTGGCCTGGCATGCCTGGATCGGCGTGCGCGACGTCTGGATGGACTACGTCAAGTCCGTGGCGCTGCGTCTGACGCTGCAGGCTCTGACCCTGCTGTGGCTGATCGGCACGTTCGTCTATTTCGCGCAATACCTCTGGAGAATCTAAGCCGTGGTCGCTGTCATGAATTCCTTGCCGCGCCGCCAGTTTGATGTGGTGGTCGTTGGCGCCGGCGGTGCCGGCATGCGTTGTTCCCTGCAATTGGCCCAGGCGGGCCTGTCGGTCGCCGTATTGTCCAAAGTGTTTCCCACCCGCTCGCACACCGTGGCGGCGCAGGGCGGCGTGAGCGCCTCGCTGGGCAATATGAGCGAAGACAACTGGTACTGGCACATGTACGACACCGTCAAGGGGTCGGACTGGCTGGGCGACCAGGACGCCATCGAGTTCATGTGCCGCGAGGCGCCGAGCGCCGTGTACGAAATGGAACATTTCGGCATGCCGTTCGACCGCAACCCCGATGGCACCATCTATCAACGTCCGTTCGGCGGCCACACCGCCAACTTCGGCGAGAAGCCCGTGCAGCGCGCCTGCGCCGCCGCCGACCGCACCGGCCACGCGCTGCTGCATACGCTCTACCAGCGCAACGTCGCGGCCCGCACCCAGTTCTTCGTCGAATGGATGGCGCTGGACCTGCTGCGCAACGACGCCGGCGACGTGCTCGGCGTGACCGCGCTCGAGATGGAAACGGGCGAGATCTACATCCTCGAAGCCAAGACCACCGTGCTGGCCACGGGTGGCGCCGGCCGCATCTGGGCCGCGTCCACCAACGCCTTCATCAACACGGGCGACGGCCTGGGCATGGCGGCGCGCGCCGGCATCCCGCTGCAGGACATGGAGTTCTGGCAGTTCCACCCCACTGGCGTGGCCGGCGCGGGTGTGCTGATCACCGAAGGCGTGCGCGGCGAAGGCGGCATTCTGCGCAACTCGAACGGCGAGCGCTTCATGGAGCGCTACGCGCCCACGCTGAAGGATCTGGCGCCGCGCGACTTCGTGTCGCGCTCGATGGACCAGGAAATCAAGGAAGGCCGCGGCTGCGGTCCCGACGGCAGCTACGTGGTGCTCAAGCTCGATCACCTGGGCGCCGAGACCATCAACAAGCGCCTGCCCTCGATCCGCGAAATCGCCATCAAGTTCGCCAACGTCGACCCGATCAAAGAGCCGATCCCGGTCGTGCCCACCATCCACTACATGATGGGCGGCATCCCCGCCAACTACAACGGCCAGGTCATATCCTGGGCCAACGGCGAGAACAAGGTCGTCAACGGCCTGTATGCCATCGGCGAATGCGCGGCGGTGTCGGTGCACGGCGCCAACCGCCTGGGCACCAACTCGCTGCTGGACCTCATCGTGTTCGGCCGCGCCGCGGGCAACCACATCGTCAACTCGCATCCCGAGCGCCAGCACCAGCATCAGCCGGTGCCCAAGGAAGCGGTCGACTACTCGGTCAGCCGCGTCAACGACCTGGAGTCGCGCACCTCGGGCGAAAAGCCGCAGGACATCGGCAACGGTATCCGCGCGGCCATGCAGGCGCACTGCGGCGTGTTCCGCACGATCGACCTGCTGAAAAAGGGCGAGACCAAGATCGACGAACTGGTCGCCATGGCCAACCGCATCTACTTCAAGGACAAGTCCAAGGTGTTCAACACCGCGCGCATCGAAGCGCTGGAACTGTCCAACATGGTCGAAGTGGCCCGCGCCACGATCAAGTCGGCGGCCAACCGCACCGAAAGCCGCGGCGCCCACGCCCTGGACGATCACCAGCATCGCGACGACGAGAACTGGCTCAAGCACACCCTGTGGTATTCGTCGGACGGCCGCCTGGAATACAAGCCCGTCCACATGAAGCCCCTCACGGTTGAGTCCTTCCCGCCCAAGGCCCGTACTTTCTAAGCAGGATGCACGCAATGACCAAGCGTATAGTCAAGTTCGAAATCTACCGCTACGACCCGGACAAGGACGAGCGGCCCTACATGCAGAAGCTGGAGGTCGAACTCCAGCCGCACGACAAGATGCTGCTCGACGCCATCCTGCGCATCAAGAACGACATGGATGACAGCCTGGCGATCCGCCGCTCCTGCCGCGAAGGCGTGTGCGGCTCGGACGCCATGAACATCAACGGCAAGAACGGCCTGGCCTGCACGACCAACCTGAACGACCTGACCCAGCCCATCGTGCTGCGCCCGCTGCCCGGCCTGCCCGTGATCCGCGACCTGATCGTGGACATGACGCAGTTCTACAACCAGTACCACTCGATCAAGCCTTATCTGATCAACGACACGCCGCCGCCCGAACGCGAACGCCTGCAGTCGCCCGAGGCCCGCGAAGAGCTCAACGGTCTGTACGAGTGCATTCTGTGCGCCTGCTGCTCGACCGCCTGCCCGTCGTTCTGGTGGAACCCGGATAAGTTCGTCGGCCCCGCCGGCCTGCTGCAAGCCTACCGCTTCATCGCCGACAGCCGCGACGAAGCCACCGGCGCGCGCCTGGACAACCTGGAAGATCCTTATCGCCTCTTCCGCTGCCACACCATCATGAACTGCGTCGACGTCTGCCCCAAGGGTCTGAACCCCACCAAGGCCATCGGCAAGATCAAAGAGCTGATGGTTCGCCGTACTGTGTGACGGTTGGCCCCGATGTAATCGGGGCTTAATCTTTTTGTTGTATTCGTTTGAAAGGGTTTCTGCTTATGAGCAGACTAACCGAGTTGGAACGTGCGCGTCTGCGCTGGCGCGCACGCCGCGGCTTGCTCGAAAATGACCTTATCATTACGCGGTATCTTGATGCTTACGAGCATCAGCTCACCGATGAGGATGTAAGCGCGTTGACCCAGCTTTTCGAGCTGGGCGACAACGAGCTGCTGGACATATTGCTGGCGCGTGCCGAACTCCACGGTGCGCTCGACACTCCCAGGCTGCGTGATATCGTCGGCCAGATGCGAGCGCTCTGATATTTACGAGGAATTGATCATGAAATTGTCCGACAACAAAGCCACCCTATCTTTCTCCGACGGCAGCCCCGCCATCGAATTGCC
>CALGFL010000510.1 GCA_937881145.1 uncultured Bordetella sp. | reverse complement strand
TGGTCGAGACGTATTCGCTGGATGTGATCTAGGTGCTGATCGCCGACGACGACAGGCGTGGGGCCGTCGGCCCGCGGGATATCGGCCAGGAGATGGCGCGCCGGGGCCGCATCGCCATGGCGCCATGGCTGTTCGACTGGGAATTGCCTCCCATGAGTCTGATACGCAGGGCGCGCGACGTGCCCTTGCTGGCCGAAATCCAATTCGCCCAGATACTGCGCGAACTCTGCGCCGACGGCCGCCCGCCGGATGCATGAACGACATCGCGACGCACGAGGGCCCAAGACGAGCCGCGCGACCGCGTCCATGCTTATACAATCGTGCGGTTATCCCCTGCACAAGTCCTCTCATGAAGTGGCTCATCCCCGCCCTGTGGATCGTCTCCATCCTGTACGCCCATCTGCGTGGCCGCGTGCGGATGCCCCTCGGGCGCGCCTTGCTCGATTACTCGGTGATCCTGGCGCCGGTCAACGCCTTCATGGTGCTGGCCTCGCGCGTGCCCACCACGCCCTACCTGAACAGCCGCGAGTTTCCCGAACTGCAGGCGCTGGAAGACAACTGGGAGACGATCCGCGACGAAGCGCTGCAGATGGCCGAGTTGCGCCACATCAAGGCCGCGGAAAAGAACAACGACATCGGCTTCAACTCGTTCTTCAAGTATGGCTGGAAGCGCTTCTACCTGAAGTGGTATGACGCGCGCCATCCGTCGGCCGAACAGCTCTGCCCCAAGACGGTGGCGCTGCTCAAGACCCTGCCCAGCGTGAAGGCCGCCATGTTCGCCGAGCTGCCGCCGGGCGGGCAGCTCAACAAGCACCGCGACCCCTACTCCGGCTCGCTGCGCTATCACCTGGGGCTTGCCACGCCCAACGACGACGGCTGCTACATCGACGTCGACGGCGAACGCTACAGCTGGCGCGACGGCCAGGGGGTGGTGTTCGACGAGACCTATATCCACGAAGCCTACAACACCACGCAAAGCAACCGCATCATCATGTTCTGCGACATCGAGCGGCCGCTGAAGTGGCGCTGGGCCGATGCCTTCAACCGCTGGTTCAGCAAGGTGTTCATGTCGGCCGCCAGCTCGCCCAACGGCGCCGACGACCAGACCGGGCTGGTCAACAAACTGACGCACTACCACTGGCTGTTCGAGCAGAAGCGCAAGGCTTTCAAGGCCTGGAACCGTACAGTTTACAAAGCCACGAAATACCTTCTGATTCTGCTGGTCATTGTCGGCTTCATCATGCTCTAGCCTGCCGCAGGCAACGGCAAACGCAAAACGCCCGCCGGGTCAGTTGGCGGGCGTTTTTTGTTTTATGCCGAGGTATCAGGACCGCTTCCAGATCTCCCCGTCCAGGGAGAGGTGCTCGACCAGGTCTTCCACCAATTTGCGCCGCGCCTCGGGCATGCGGCGCAGTCGTTCGAGAAACGTCCACTCTGCCGCAGAAGGTTGATGCGGCTCGCGCATTGCCACTGTGCGGCGCGGCGGCTGGACTTCGTCCGTGCTGCCGTAGCGCAGCCACTTCTCCGAAACATTCAACCACTTCGCCAAGGCGGCGATCTTGTCCGGCGTGGGCATGGCGGCGCCTGTCAGCCACTTTTGCGCTCCCTGCGCCGTGACGGGTTTGCCGAGCAAATCGAACTGGGCGGCCAACTCGGATGGCGTCTCGATTTTCCTGGGGCCCAGCTTGAGCGCCTGCTTGAGTCGCTTGGCAAATTCGCGCTTTTCGTCCATGGATCGCATGGGCAAAGTGTCAAGGCATTGGTCCGATTTTTGTAAACCACATGGTTGTTATAAACAACCGTACGGTTTAATATCCGGCCCACCCCAAATCGAGTGAATGCCGCCTGCCCATGGACAGGCGATCGCCGGCCCATGCGATTACCGCGATTCCTGAAACGCCGCTTCAATGCCATGACTGTGTCCAGCACATTCATGCCGTATTGGTGGGTCAGCAGCGAACCGGCCGCGTTCTTCAATCGCATATCCAGATTCACCGTCGTCAAGAAGCATCTGCACCGCCGCATGGTCATGGCCACGCAGTCGCGCCGCGAAGTCTTTCACATCAAACCGAACCAGCGGGTGCTGTGGATCTACTACGGCAAGCATGCAATCGGCGACGCCATCATGGACTTGTCCGGCCGCGCCCTGCTGCGCGATCGTCCCGGGCCGGTGGATCTGCTGACCACATCGAGCCTCAAGGCCCTTTTCGACGGCGACGATGTCTTTCGGCATATCTACGAAGGCACCGACAAGATCGACCC
>CALGFL010000509.1 GCA_937881145.1 uncultured Bordetella sp. | reverse complement strand
GGATTCCCGAGCAGGCCGAGAACCTGCGCCGCGGCGACGCCGTGCTGGTGGAGGCCCACGACATGATCCCGCTCGACGGCGAGGTCATCGAAGGCGTGGCTTCGGTGGACGAGTCGGCCATCACCGGCGAATCGGCGCCGGTGATCCGCGAGTCGGGCGGCGATTTCTCGTCGGTGACGGGCGGCACGCGCGTGCTGTCGGACTGGATCTTCGTGCGCATCGCGGCCAATCCGGGCGAAAGCTTCCTGGACCGCATGATATCCATGGTCGAAGGCGCCAAGCGCCAGAAGACGCCCAACGAACTGGCGCTGACCATCTTGCTGGTGGGCCTGACCATCGTGTTCCTGCTGGTCTGCGTCACGCTGCTGCCCTTTTCGGCTTATGCCGTGCATGCGGCCGGCGGCGGCAGCGTAGTGTCGGTCACGGCGCTGGTGGCCCTGCTGGTGTGCCTGATCCCCACCACCATCGGCGGCCTGCTCTCGGCCATCGGCGTGGCGGGCATGAGCCGCATGATGCAAGCCAACGTCATCGCCACCTCCGGCCGCGCGGTGGAAGCCGCCGGCGACGTCGACGTGCTGCTGCTGGACAAGACCGGCACCATCACCTTCGGCAATCGCCAGGCCTCGTGCTTCCTGCCCGCATCGGGCGTGAACGAGCGCGAACTGGCCGAGGCCGCCCGTCTGGCCTCGCTGGCCGACGAGACGCCCGAAGGCCGCAGCATCGTCGCGCTGGCCGACCGCCAGCTGGGTGCGCTGCCGAACAACAGTCTGCCCGACGCCGAGTTCGTGCCTTTCACCGCCCAGACCCGCATGAGTGGCGTGGACCTGCACGGCCGCTCGATCCGCAAGGGCGCGGTCGACGCCGTGACCGCGTGGCTGCGCGAGGCCGGTGCCGCCCTGCCCGCCACGCTGGCGCGCGACGCCGACACCATCGCCCGCCGCGGCAGCACGCCGCTGGCCGTGGCCGATGGCGGCCGCGCGCTGGGCGTGATCGAACTCAAGGACATCGTCAAGCCGGAGATCCAGCCGCGCTTTGCCGAACTGCGCCGCATGGGCATCAAGACGGTGATGATCACCGGCGACAACAAGCTCACCGCTGCCGCCATCGCCGCCGAGGCAGGCGTGGACGACTTCCTGGCCGAAGCGACGCCCGAAGCCAAGCTCAAGCTCATCCGCAACTACCAGCAGGAAGGCCGCCTGGTGGCCATGACGGGCGACGGCACCAACGACGCGCCCGCGCTGGCCCAGGCCGACGTGGCCGTGGCCATGAACTCGGGCACGCAGGCCGCCAAGGAAGCCGGCAATATGGTGGACCTGGATTCCAACCCCACCAAGCTGATCGAGATCGTCGAGATCGGCAAGCAGATGCTGATGACGCGCGGCTCGCTCACCACCTTCAGCATCGCCAACGACGTGGCGAAGTACTTCGCCATCATCCCGGCGGCCTTCGCCGCGGTGTATCCGCAGCTGGGCGTGCTCAACATCATGCACCTGGCCACGCCGGCCTCGTCCATCCTCTCGGCCGTGATCTTCAACGCGCTCATCATCATCGCGCTGATCCCGCTGGCCTTGAAGGGCGTGCGCTACCGACCGCTGGGCGCGGCCGTCCTGCTGCGCCGCAATCTGCTGATCTACGGCCTGGGCGGCCTGCTGGTGCCTTTCGTCGGCATCAAGCTGATCGACATGATCCTGGCCGCCATGGGCTGGGCTTGAACGAGCAAGCCCGCCTATTGCACACATCGAGGAACCCATCATGCAACAAGCCAACCCCGCCAAACCCGCCGGCCTGCTGCGCCCCGCCCTGGCGCTGTTCATCACCCTGTCGGTCATCACCGGCCTGATCTATCCGCTGATCACCACCGGCGTCGCCAAGCTGGTCTTTCCGCGTCAAGCCGCGGGTTCGCTGATCGAACGCAACGGCCAGGTGATCGGCTCGTCGCTCATCGGCCAGCCCTTCAGCTCGCCCGGCTATTTCTGGAGCCGCCCTTCGGCCACCTCGCCCATGCCCTACAACGCGGCTTCGTCGGGCGGCTCCAACCTGGGGCCCACCAATCCCGACCTGACCCAGGCCGTGAAGGACCGCATCGCGGCGCTCAAGGCGGCCGATCCGACCAACACGGCGCCGGTACCCGTGGATCTGGTCACCGCCTCGGCCAGCGGCCTGGACCCGCAGATCAGCCCCGCTGCCGCCGATTACCAGGTCGCCCGCGTGGCGCGCGCCCGCAAGCTGCCTGAAGAGGCCGTGCGCAAACTGGTGCAGCAATACACCAAGGCCGGCGCCTGGATGGGAATACTGGGCGATGCCACGGTCAATGTGCTGGAGTTGAATCTGGCGTTGGATAAGTTGAGTGCCGCAGGGCATTGATTGTTTTTCAGTTCAGGAGCCGCCTGCGACAGGACTGCGCAATTCCGATGCTCGCCCGATGAGCTGCGAATGGCCGCCCCGCGCTTCGGATTCCTGCGCCCTGCCGCAAGCTCACGGCGTCGAACCATGAAAGGTCTTAAAACAACCGCCACATGAGGCTGCTGCGAGCCGAGGACCCCGGAGCAATCCGAAGCACAGGCACCAGCGCCGAGCATCCGAATTGCGCGGGGCAGCCTCGGCGGTTTAAGAACCCAAACAGCCAGACGACACGCCAAGAAGTTGGGGCGTACCATGCACAAGAACAAACAACGGAGCACATGCCCATGAAAATGCCCCCCTTCTCCTTCGGCACCACCGATTGGTCGAAAATCGAAGCCACCGAACACCCCGGAGAAACCGGTAAAGCCTACTGGCGCACGCAATACTTCGGCGACGAAGGCAATAAAATCCGCGTCCGCATGGTCGAATACACCCCCGGCTATCTCGCCGACCACTGGTGCAGCAAAGGCCACGTCCTTTTCTGCCTCGAAGGCCAACTGGAAACCACGCTGAAAGACGGCCGCACCTTCACCCTCATGCCCGGCATGAGCTATCAGGTGGGCGACGACGCCCAAGCGCATCAATCCCACACGCAGGCCGGCGCCAAACTATTCATCGTCGACTGACCCGAACTTCATCATCATGGCCGCATCCGGAGACGAACGTCCCGATCCCGATCGACTGCTCAAACAGCTGGACGACACGGCCGACGCCGCCCGCCGCGGCCGCCTGCGCATTTACTTCGGCGCGTCCGCCGGCGTGGGCAAGACCTACGCCATGCTGTCGGCCGCTCGCGCGCAACGCGACCAAGGCGTGGACGTGGTCGCCGGCATTGTCGAGACACACGGCCGGCGCGAGACCGCCGAACTCATCGCAGGCCTGGAGTTTCTGCCGCCGCAGCCCATAAGCTATCGCGGTCGCACACTGCCGGAATTCGACCTGCCCGGCGCGCTGCAACGCAAGCCGCGCATCATCCTGGTCGACGAACTCGCGCACTCCAACGTCCCCGGCGCGCGGCACGCCAAGCGCTGGCAGGACGTACAAGAACTGCTCGAAGGCGGCATCGACGTCTGGACCACGCTCAACGTGCAGCACCTGGACAGCCTGAACGAAGCCGTCGGCGGCATCACCGGCGTCAAAGTCTGGGAAACCGTGCCGGACGCCGTGTTCGACGCGGCCGACGAAATCATCCTGGTGGACCTGTCGGCCGACGAACTGCTGCGCCGCCTGAAAGAAGGCCGCGTCTACCTGCCTGAACAGGCACAGCGCGCCGGCGGCAACTTCTTTCGCAAGGGCAACCTCATCGCCCTGCGCGAGTTGGCCCTGCGCCGCACGGCCGATCACGTCGATGACGACGTCAGGGCCTATCGCGACGAGCGCGCCATCGAGCCCGTGTGGCGCACGCGCGAAACGGTGCTGGCCTGCATCGGCCCCGGGCCGCAGGCCGCGCACGTGGTGCGTAGCGCTCACCGATTGGCGCGCCAGCTCGAATGCGATCTGCACGTCATCACCGTGACCACGCCGCGCATCGCCGCCCTGCCGCCGGCGCGCCAGCGCCTGCTGGGAGAGGCCATGGCACTGGCCGAGCAATTGGGCGCGCACATCGAAACCCTGGCGGGCGACAACCCCACCGAAGTCATCGTCCGCTATATCCGCCGGCACAACATCAGCAAGGCCGTCGTCGGCCGCGACGAAATCCGCAGCCGCTCGTCCGTCTGGCTCGGCGCGCTGCTGGGCGGGGTCTTGTCCAGGCGCCGCGGCAGCCTGGCCGAAGCCCTGGTGCGCGCCTGCCCCGACGTGGACATCGTGCGCATCGCCGCGACTGCCGCGCCGCAACCGCAGCGCGACCTCGCCGCGCCCGAAGCCGGCGAGACCGCCGCGCCGCTCTCGCGCTACGGCTATGCCTGGGCCGGCGTCTATTGCGCCATCGCCACGCTGGTCTCGGGCGTGGCCTTCCCCGCACTGCACCAGACCAATATCGTCATGTTCTATCTGCTGGCGGTCGTCGCCGCGGCGCTGCGCCACGGCCGCGGCCCGGCCGCGCTGGCGGCCGCGGTCAGCGTGGGGCTGTTCGACTTCTTCTTCGTGCAACCGCTGTGGTCCTTCGCGGTGTCCGACGTGCAATACCTGCTGACCTTCGCCGTGCTGCTGGGCGTGGGCCTGCTCATCGGCCAGCTGACAGCCGGCCTGCGCGCCCAGGCCCGAAACTCGGCCAGGCGCGAGGCCGACACGCGCGGGCTGTACGAGTTCGCGCGCGAATTGTCCTCGGCCCTGCTGGCCGAGCAGATCGTCGGTTCGGCCGAGAATTTTCTCAAGGCGGCCTTCAACGCCCAAAGCGCCCTGTATGTGCAAAAACTGGACGATCAATTGCACCTGGCGCCCAAGCCGGCCGGCATGCCCGACCCCGATCCCGCCCTGGCGCAATGGGCCTTCGACCACGGGCAGGCCGCCGGCATCGGCACCACCACGCTCAGCAACAGCCCGATTCTGTACCTGCCGCTGCGCGCGCCCATGCGGGTGCGCGGCGTGCTGGCACTGAACGTCTCCAAACGGGCACTCTACGCCGAGCCGCAGACGCGGCGCCAACTCGACGCCTACGCCACCCTCATCGCCATCGCGCTCGAGCGCCTGCATTACGTGGAAGTGGCGCAGCAGGCCCTGGTCGGCATCGAATCCGAGCGCCTGCGCAACTCGCTGCTGGCCGCGGTATCGCATGATCTGCGCACGCCGCTCACGGGGCTCATCGGCATGGCCGACACCCTGGCCCGCGATTCCGGCTCGCTGCCCGCGCCGGCCCGCGAAATGGTGCAAGCCATGCGCGACCAGGCCAGGCGCATGCACGCCCTGGTGATCAACCTGCTCGACATGGCGCGCCTGCAGAACCGCGAAACGCCGCTGCGGCGCGAATGGCAGTCGATCGAAGAGCTGGTCGGCGCGGCGCTGGCCGCCATGAAGGAAAGCCTGGCCGGCCGGGCCGTCACGGTGGATCGGCTATCCGACCTGCCGCTGGTCGAATGCGACGGCGTGCTGATCGAGCGCGTGCTGTGCAATCTGCTGGAAAATGCCGCCAAATACACGCCACCGGGCAGCCCTGTCCACATCGGCGCAGCGATACAAGGTCAGGCACTGCAGGGC
>CALGFL010000508.1 GCA_937881145.1 uncultured Bordetella sp. | reverse complement strand
GCGCCTGATGCAGCGCGACTGGCCGGGCAATGTGCGCGAATTGCGCAACGCCGCCGACCGCTACGTATTGGGCATCCCCGACGACGTCGCCGCGAACGCCGACGGCGGCGCGGCCACGCCGCAGGGTTTGAAAGATCGCGTGGAGCAGTATGAGCGCGCGCTGATCGCCGATGCGCTCGCCCAGGCCGGCGGCGCGGTCGCACAGGCCGCCGAACAATTGAAGATGGCAAAAGCGACGCTCTACGAAAAAATCCGCCGCCACGGACTCGTTGTCCGCGGCGAGCAGGATGCACACGGCTGACGACAGAGCTGCCTTCGGCCGCTTTGCGCTTACGCCGGCGTCTGGCACGGCTGCCTGGCGGCGCGCATCTGGCTCAGCCACGCATCGAGCGCGCCGGACGAGAACAGTACTCCCGAGATCACCAGCGCGGCTCCGACGAATTGAGCCGGCGACACATGCTCGCCCAGCATGATGGCGATGATCATGGTGAAGATCGGCACCAGGTCGAAGAAGACGGAAGTGCGGGCCGGCCCGATGGTGCGGATGCCGTTGTTCCACCACAGGTACGCCAGAACCGTGCCGAGCATGGCCATGACGGCGATCGCGGCCAGGCTTTGCGCCGGGGGCACGGGCAGCGAACCGCCGTGCGCCGACAAGGCGACGACGATCATGGCCAGCGCGCCGATCAGCATGGTGCTCGTGGTCGTCTGGATCGGCGACAGGTTTTTGACCCACTTCTTGCCGATCACGCTGTAGGCGGCCCAGCACAGGTTGCCGATCAGGATCAGCGCGTCGCCGACGGCGAAGTGAAAATGCGCCAGCAGGGCGGTCAGGTTGCCGCCCGAGACCACGGTCACGACGCCGCAAAAGCTCAAGGCCAGGCCCAGCACCTGCTTCCACGAAATGGCCTCGCCCAGGACCAGCGCGGTCAGGACGACGGTGATGGTGGGGTTCAGCGTCATGATCAGCGCACCGTTGACCGACGAGGTCGTCTGCAGGCCGAAAAAGAAGGCGACGTTAAAGCCGAAGATGCCGACCGCCGCCATGGCGAGCAGCGCGAAGAAATTCCGGCGCAGACCCTGCCAGTTCGCGCCTTCGGCCACCAGCATGTACGCGGCCATGGCCAGGCCCGCCAGCAGAAAGCGCCAGGCCGCGGCACTGAGCGGGTCGGTCGAATGCACGACGAACTTGCCCAGGTTGAAATTGGCGCCCCAGAAGAGGGTGGAGAGAATCAGCGTTGCATAGATGGTCCGGTGTTTCATTTTGGACGTCCTGAAAGTGGAGTTGATGGAGTGCATTTTGATTTTTCTATTGAGAAAAATATATGGACTAATATCCAAAATAATTTTTCAATTATGAAAAATACAAACCAGATCGAGGACTGAGCCCATGGATTGGGACGACCTGCGTTATTTCCTGGCCGTGGCGCGCGCCGCCGGTTTGACGCCGGCCGCGAACGAGCTGGGTGTGAGCCCGGCCACAGTGTCGCGGCGCATCGACGCGTTCGAGCAGGCCATGAGCATGACGCTGTTCCTGCGGCGCCAGACCGGCTATACGCTGACCAACGACGGCGAAACCCTGCTGGCCGCGGCGCTGCCCGTCGAGCAGGCAATGCTGGGTTTCGAGCGCCGCTCGCAGGACGCGGGCGGATCCGGCGCCTGGTCGGGCAGCGTCCGCGTGGCCACGTCGGAAACCATCGCCAGCCACTGGATCACCCCCATGCTGCCCGGTTTCGTGCGGGACCACCCGGGGCTGCAGGTGGAGCTGGTCACGGGGGTCAACACCGTGAACCTGTCGCGCCGCGACGCCGACATCGCCCTGCGCATGTCGCCGCCCGCACGTGAAGAGGAGGGCGAATACATCGCTCTGCGCGCCGGATCGATGACGTTCGCCGCCTACATCGCCGCCGCCGACGCGCAGGCGCAGCGCGACTGGCGCAGCCTGCCATACGTGAATTGGAGCGAGCCGCTGGCCCATGTGCCCATGGCGCGCTGGGCCGACGGGATGTTTCCGGACAAGTCGCCGGTTCTGCTCACCAACAGCATGCCCGTGATGATCGCGGCTGCCGAGGCCGGTCTGGGCCTGACGGTGCTGCCGGAATCGATCGGGGCAAAGATACCCTCGCTCGTCCGGGTGGACGCCGTGTGCGCACGCGAGCTATGGCTGGTCTACCACCGCGATCTGCGCGACAACCAGCGCGTAGCGGCGATGCGGGATTTTCTGCTCGAGGTTGTGCGGCGTTGGGAAACGGCGCTCATTTCCTGACGACGACGACTTCCTCGTATTCGCCCGGCACGACCATCGTGCCGTCATCGGCGCGGTTGAGCCTCGTGATCAGGCGTTCGAGATCGTCGGTGAGCGCCTCGCGCTTGCCGTCGTCGAGCGACGCGTAGGCTTTGACCAGCGGTCCGTAATAGGTCTTGAACACGTCGATGAAGTGCGTCGCCGAGAGATAGCGAAACACGAAGTCGCGGGGCACGGCATGGATCGAGGCGGCGTTGGCGCCGAACAAGTTCTGCAAATGATCGTGCGTGCCCCAGAGCATCGGCGACGGCATGCCGGCCGGCGGCGGGACATAGCGGCCGATGACCTTGAACATTTCTCCGACGAAGCCGCGTGGCGTCCAGTTGGCCAGGCCGATCTTGCCGCCCGGCCGGCACACCCGTGCCATTTCGGCCGCGGCTTTTTTCTGGTCCGGGGTGAACATCACGCCATAGCTCGAGGTCACGACATCGAAGCTGGCATCATCGAAGGGCAGGTTCTCGACATCCGCTTCCATGAACGTCAAGGACAGTCCCTCGGCCTGCGCGCGCGCTCGCGCACGCGCCAGCATGGCGGGAACATAGTCGGTCGCGGTCACGTCGCACCAGCGGCGCGCCGCGGCCAGCGATACGTTGCCGTTGCCGGCCGCGACGTCGAGCACGCGCTGGCCGGAACGCAGATCGAGAGCTTCGCACAATTGCTCGCCGACGATCTGCAAGGTCGAACCGATGAGGGGATAGTCGCCCGACGCCCACGCGTCGTGCTGACGCGCTTTGATGGCAACGAGATCGACGGGGTGCGACGAAGGCTGGGCGGGCGACATGGCGCGACTCCTTCTTTCCGCGAAACCGGCCGACTCCCGGCGGGTTACCGCGGAATCTTCTTGAACGGTTAAAAGTTTCGTCCTGATGGCGTGGATAAGCAACTTTTATATCGGCTCGCCGATCTGACGGCCCGTCTGTGAAGCCCGTACCCAGATAAAGCGGCGCATCCCGCAAGGGATGCGCCGCGGTGATGAAACCCGCGAAGCCGGCCGGTTATTTGACGTCCTCGATGGACTGGATGTCATCCTTGTTGATGCGGATGACGCGGCCGCTCTTGTCCTCGTACTCGTAAAAGCCGGTTTTTTTGTTGAAGGTAGGCCGATCAGGCGTGACGACCGTCGAACCGTCGCGCTCGTGCACGACGGTGGGCGTAGCGCAGCCGGCCAGGACAACCAGGATCGACGACATCGCCGCGACAAGGGTCAAAGTCTTCGGACTCATAGTGCAACTCCTTCTGCTTCAAGGACTTTTCACTGTAGAGACCGGTTCCGCGAGGAACATGACGGGATGTCATCAAAACGGGCAAGAGTGTAAAACGGGTGCGGATGTTCCCCGCCTTGCCAGACGATGCCGCGTACGGATGTCTTACATTTTTTGTGCCCCGATGCGGGGCATGATTCGGCGTGTCGCCCGCCGAAATGTTCTTTATAAACAATTGAAAAATATCGAAATCATTCCCGGTCCATATACTTCCATTGTCTCCGGCGACCTGCCCGAGACAGGATCTACATTGCCGCGACAAAGGAAGAACATATGAAAAAAATGATGATTGCCTTGGCCGTCATGGCCGGCTTGCTGAGCGGCTGCATCGTCTATGACGACGGACCGCATCGGGGCGGGCCGGGCAACGGCTTCTGCCCGCCGGGCCAGGCCAAGAAGGGCAATTGCTGACGCTGCGAAGCCCGGAAGGAAAAAGCCCCTGAAAAAATCAGGGGCTTTTTTTGATGTCTGGCGGAGAGGGTG
>CALGFL010000507.1 GCA_937881145.1 uncultured Bordetella sp. | reverse complement strand
GTCCTGGTCGCCCGCAACCGCGAGCGGCTGAACGCACTGGCCAACGACATCAGCACCCGCACCGGCCGCGCGGTGGAGGTGCTGCCCGCCGATCTGAACGACCGCGCCGCGCTGGCACGGGTCGAGGAGCAATTGCGCCGGGATGCCAGCATCACGCTGTTGGTGAACAACGCAGGCATCGGCACGCACACGCCGCTGCTGCAAAGCGACGTGGAGCAGATGACCCGCATCATCGAGCTCAACGTCACCGCGCCGATGCGGCTGGCTTATGCCGCGGTGCCGGGGTTCGTGGCGCGCGGCCGGGGCGCGGTCATCAACATCTCGTCCGTCGTCGCCCTTGCGCCGGAGGTCTTGAATGGCGTCTACGGCGGCAGCAAGGCCTTTGTGCTGGCTTTCAGCCAGTCGCTGCAGCACGAGCTGGCCGACACGGGCGTGCAGGTGCAGGCCGTGCTGCCCGGCGCCACCGCCACCGATTTCTGGGCCATCGGGGGTTTGCCGGTCGAGAACCTGGACGCGCAAATCGTCATGCGCGCGGAAGATCTGGTCGATGCCGCGCTGCTGGGTTTCGAGCGCGGCGAAAAAGTTACTATCCCGTCGCTGCATGCCGGCCAGGAGTGGGAGGCCTACGATGCCGCACGCAAGGCCATGGCAAGCCATTTGTCCAGCAACACCGTCGCGCCGCGTTATGCGGCTGCGCACTGATCAGGAAAACAAAAATGCTCCGTGCCACCGAAATCATCGACAACTTTCTCGAACGCCAGCGCGGCACGCTGCCCGACAGGTTCGGCGTGCGGCCGCTTGCCGTCAGCGAAGGCCGCATGACCATGGAGATGACCGTCGAGCCGTGGATGATGGCGCCCAACGGCTACCTGCACGCCGCCACGCAGGTGCTGCTGGCCGATACCTGCGCGGGCTATGCGACCTTTGCGCACCTGCCGGAAGGCGCCAAAGGCTTCACGACGCTGGAGTTGAAGTCGAACTTTCTCGGCACCGCGAAAGAGGGCGTCTTGCGCGTGGAGGCCGTGGCCGAGCACCTGGGGCGGACGACGCAAATATGGTCGGCCACCGTCACCGATAATAAGGGACGCAGGTTGTCGCTGTTCCGGTGCTCGCAGATCGTCCTTTGGTGACGCCGCCGCGTGGATGCATATGGACACATCGCAATGCACGCTAGCGGACCGACCAGGCATCCCGGCGCTGTCATGGTCCGGGTTCGGACATAAACATCTATCCGGACCAAGGAGCAATTGCATGAACAGAAACCCAGTGAAAGGCCACCCCGCGGCCCAGGACGACGAGACCGGCGATCCCGTCGGCAAGTCAAGCGGACGCCCGCCGAACCGGGCGCAGACCGGCATCGGGCAACGCGTGGGAAAGCTGCCGTTCTCCTACGAAGGCGAGCCGGAAAAGGGCAGGAAGACGATCACCGTGGGCAAGAAGCCCTAGTCCGCGATCGTATTTTGGCAACCCTGCTCCGCAAAGGCAGGGAGCGCTTCCTGGATCTTCATGAACTGGTTCATGAAGAAGTACGCCACGTCATGCTATCTCGCAGACAAGCCCGGCCACGCGGCGGTGCTGGTCTGAGCGGATGGCCTGAACCGGTCATCCGAAAACAGGCAAGCATGTTCATGTTTGACAATCCGAACCGATCCCGATCGTGCCGACCGTCCTGAGTTCGGTCAGCATCCTGATCGTCACCATGGCGCTCGTCACCGTCATGAGCATGGCGATCTCCGGCTCGCTGCGGCACTCGACCGTCCTGGGCGTCGCCCGCTGGATAGGCGCGAACGCCGTGGCCGTCGTCGCCTTGATATTGTTCGGGCTGCAGCACGGCAGCCCGCCCATTCTGTCGGTGATCGCGGCCAACCTGCTGCTGGCTCTTGCCAGCGTGCTCGGGTATGAGGGCTGCCGGCAATTTTTCCACCTGCGGGCAGTCACGGTATTGCCGTACGTCGGCTGCGCCGGCCTGGTGCTCGGTCTTGCCTACTGGACCTACGTATCGCCGGATCGGGATGCCCGCATTGTCAGTGTGTCCGCCTTCTATGCCTATATGCATGCCAGTATCGGCTGGATGGCGTGGAAGCATCGTTCGCCGATGCGGCCTCTCTACGGCTGTTGCTTCATCGTGGTGATCGCTTGCCTCAGTGTGCTGGGTCACGTAATCCGGGGATTCGTCTACGGCTTCGATTTTCTGTTGCAAGACAGCCTGCTTCAGGAAACCGCATCCAATATCGCGTTTCCCATGGTTGGAATGCTTGCGCTGCCGGGTTTTTCGATGGGTATGGTGATGCTCATGCATGACCGCATGACCGAGCAGTTCGAACGTTGGGCAAACATCGACGAACTGACGGGAGCTGTTACCCGGCGCCAATTCTTCGCGAAGGCGCAGGAAATGCTCGAGTACGCGGCTACCTCCGGCGCGATGCTGTCGGTCGCGATCGTCGATCTGGATCATTTCAAGCTGATCAATGATCAATACGGGCATGCGACGGGCGACAGCGTGCTCGCGCACTTTGGCCGACTGACCAGGGCGAACCTGCGCGAGACCGACGTGTTCGGCAGGGTGGGCGGCGAGGAGTTCGCGATCCTGTTCGCGCAGGCAGGCAGGCAGGATGCCTGCTTGCGCATGGAAGAGCTGCGAGAGCGGGCGAGGTTCGACCGGCGCAGGACGCCGGCCGATGCGCAGGATGCGTCGCCACAGCACTATTCATTCTCAGCGGGGGTGGATGAGTATCGCCATGGCGACACGCTGCCGGAATTGCTGGCCCGTGCGGATGCCGCGCTCTATGCAGCCAAGACGCAGGGACGCGACCGGGTGGTCGATATGCAGACGATGCACAGACCGGTCTCGGCCGTGCAAGTCGCCGCGGATTATGGCCTGGGTGCCGACTCGAATTTATCGAGCAATTGACAATTTATCGTCAGTTTTCAGGCCGAATGTACGGTACAGGACAAGGTTCATGAAAGTCATGGCGTAGATTGAGCCCCTGTATCTCCGACGCATTAATTCAACTCATCAGTTTTCAAAAGATGCAGCCAATTCGCATAACGAAGTCGCGACTTCATAGGTTAGGCAATGAAAATATTATCGATATTCGGAACACGTCCTGAAGCCATAAAAATGGCTCCGCTCGTCAAGAGGCTCGCGCTTGAGAGCAAGGTCATTTCGCTGATTTGCGTGACGGGGCAACATCGGAGCATGTTGCAGCAGGTCATGGATGTATTCCAGATCACGCCCGATTTCGATCTCGACATCATGGCACCCAGCCAGACGCTCAACAGCATCGGTTCCCGCATTTTTTCCACGCTCGATCCCATTCTCGAGCGGGTCAGTCCCGATCGCGTACTGGTGCACGGCGATACGACGACTGCGGCCATCGCCGGCCTGGCGGCCTTTCATCGCCGCATTCCTGTTGCGCACGTCGAAGCGGGCCTGCGTACCGGAGACCTCTCGCAGCCATGGCCGGAAGAGATGAACCGGCGAGTGCTCGATGTGATATCGGATTTGCTGCTGGTGCCCACTCTAGGCGCCAAAAATCACCTGAAGCTGGAAAACCTCCAGGGCCGCATTGTCGTGACCGGCAACACGGTCATCGATGCCCTCGAGATGATCATTCAGAGGTTCAACGACGATCCTCTGCTTGCCGCCCATGTCGATTCTCATCTGCCGTCGCTTGATTCGAACCGCAGGCTGCTGCTCGTCACCGGCCATCGCCGCGAGAACTTCGGCGATGGGTTTCTCGGCATCTGCAATGCGCTCGCGATGCTTGCGCAGCGCACGGACATGGAGATCGTATATCCCGTCCATTTGAATCCGAACGTGCAGGAACCGGTCAACAGAATCCTGTCGGGACTCAAGAATGTGCATTTGATCGCTCCCGTGGACTATCTGTCCTTTGTCCGGCTGATGCAGCGTGCCCATGTCATTCTTACCGACTCCGGCGGCGTGCAGGAAGAGGCGCCCTCGCTGGGCAAGCCGGTCCTGGTCATGCGCGATGTGACCGAGCGGCCGGAGGCGGTCAGCGCCGGCACGGTGCAATTGGTCGGGACGAATCCGGAGCAGATCGTCGCGGCCGTGACCCGGCTTTATGACCGGCCTGCCGAATATCTGCGTATTTCCCAGGTGACCAATCCGTATGGAGATGGCTTGGCTTGCGACCGCATAGTCGATACGCTCATGGGACGGGAGACGAGAGAGTTCATGCCCAGTCTCGAGCAAGAGGTCCTGGAACAGGCGTCATGACATGAAGCCTCCCTCCCGCAAGGCGATGGTCCTCACTCTGCTCTTGTCTGCTTTCCCGGCACTGGCCTTGGCGCAGGCGCTGGCCATCGAAGCGACGCCGCAGCCCGGACACCCGCTATCGGCTCGCATCATGACATGGCTGCTCGCGGCGATCGTATTCTTGCTGATCATTTTTGCAACGCGCCATTATGTATTCACCGTCGCGCGCCTGTTCGGGCGCCAGCGCCAACCTTACCGCGATGTCGAGATGGGGAACTGGCCCGACGTCGTTATTTTCATCGCCGCCCATAACGAAGAGCAGGTCATTGCCGACTCGCTGACGGCCTTGCTTGCGGTCGATTATCCGCACGAAAAGCTGATCATCATGCCCGTCAACGATCGCTCCAGCGACAAAACACGGATGATCATCGACCGGATCGCCGCCGCCAATCCGGGCCGGCTGCATCCGTTTCACCGCACCGAGGGGCGTCCCGGCAAGGCCGCCGCACTGAAAGACGCCACGGCCATGATCGATGTGGAAGTCATCGTCATTTTCGACGCCGACTATCTGCCGGCGCGCGGCCTGATCAAGCAACTTGTCGCACCGCTATTCGACCCGGAAGTGGGGGCCGTCATGGGACGCGTCGTGCCGTTGAACGTCGGCCAGAATTTGCTGACGCGCTTGCTCGACTTGGAACGGGCGGGCGGATACCAGGTCGACCAGGCCGCCCGCATGAACCTGGGGCTGGTGCCGCAGTACGGCGGGACGGTCGGGGCGGTGCGCCAGCGGGCGCTCAACGAAATCGGCGGCTGGGATATCGACATGCTCGCCGAAGACACGGACATCACCTTCCGCCTTCTGCAAAATGGCTGGAAGACTGTTTATCAAAATCGCTCCGAGTGCTATGAGGAAGTGCCCGAGACATGGCGGATGCGCATCGGTCAGATCAGCCGCTGGTCGCGCGGACACAATCAGGTCTTGATGAAGAATATCGTCAAGCTGGTGTTGAACACCGAGCTTCGGTTCTGGGAGCGGCTGGACGGCGCTCTTTTGCTGGGCGTATTTATGATGTCGCCGATCCTGATCCTGGGATGGATGCTGGCGACCGCCTTGTTCTTCATTTCTCCCCAGTATTGGGTACTCGGGTGGCTGGCGTTCTTTGCGCTGCTTTCGTATAGCGCACTGGGGACCAACGCGGCGTTTTTCGAAATTGCAGCGGCCACTTACCTGGACGGCAATCGCAACCGCATCCGCCTGCTGCCGCTTTCGATGCTGGGGTTCCTCATCAGCATGGTGACCATCTCCAAGGCCGCACTGATCCAGCTGTTCGATTATCTGCGGAGCAAGGAACTGACCTGGCACAAGACGGAGCGCTTTCGCCGCGTGACCATCGAGACCAGTGCCTTCGACGTCGATACCGTTGCTTTGAAGCCGCCCTCCGATACGGATGCGGCATCCGCACCGCAGGCCCGCAAACCATGAATCATGTCTCGCAACTGAGCCTGTCCATAACGGCTATGGTGCTCATCGTGCTGCCATTCTTGCCCACCCTGCGCGAATGGCTTGTGCCAACGGACGATGCGCCGCTTCCCATCGATCAGAATGCGACGCATGAGCTGCGCCATTTTGCCGATTCCTTCCGCAAGCTGGTAGGCCATCTTCTTGGGCCGGCGCCTACGCGCGATGAACTTCATCGCATCGGCAAGACGCTGTTCCACAACGGAACGCAGGTCACCATATTGCACGATGGCGACGGCCTTGATGTATTGGAAACAAGTGCTGAACTGCAGGAAATAGGCAAGCTTGGGCATATCGCGATCTTTGCCGACGAGGCGCGGATCGCGGCCGATTGCGAGACGCAGGCCGATATCTATGCATTGCAGGACATCCAGGTCGGCTCGGGCGCGCAATTGCGCACCTGCTGCGCGGCAGGCCACATGCAGTTGGCGCAGAATGTGCTCATTCATCGATGGGCCGATGCCCGGACCATCGCGGCCGGCCGCGACCTGATTGTCCACGGGCGGATAACCGCCCTGAGCAGCATACGGTTCTCCGACAATACCCAATTTGTCCGCGCCGGCGCGCCGACCCTCTATTTCGGGGAAAGAGACGATGCCCATGTCGTTGCTCCCTCGATCGAGCCGTTGCCCGCTCCGAGCAGCAGGCGCTATTTGCTGGACGGCGACTCGACAATTTCAGACCAGATGCCTTGCGACGGCGACTTCGTCGTCAGGGGTTCCGCCCAGGTTTTTACGGGAAGCGTCGTACGCGGCAGCATAAAAGCGCATGACTTTCTGCGCTTGCAAGAGAACGTCAGCGTATCGGGCAGTGTGATTTCCGCAAAAGGCATCGTCATCGGTGCCGGCTGCGCCATCCTCGGGCCCCTTATCAGCGAAGACGACATCATCATCGGCCCCAATTCCATCGTCGGCTGTACCGCCGTGCCCACCACGATCATTTGCCGAAAGCTTGTCGTGGCCCAGGGTGTCGTCATTCATGGGGTCGTGACCACGCGGGACAGCGCTTATGTCGTTTTCGAGGAGATTCCGCTTGGAATTTAAAATTGCAGGCCGCGCGTTGTTGTTCGCCCTATTGTGCAGCGGCGCGCCCGCTACACCGGCCGTTGCCGGGCAGGCGCCATTTGCCGATTTCATCATGGCAGACGGCGCGCTGACCGTCTTTCCCAAGGGCGACTACGTCGAGCCTTATTCCGCCATCAAAGCGCTGCTGGTGGCTCATAGGCTGGGCGTCGACGTGCGCAGCCAGGCAAGAAGATTCAGCAGCTGGATCGTGCAGTTTCAGCAGGCGAACGGGCCTTTTCCACGCATTTGCCGCAGTGGAGGAACCCGCTGGCTGGCGTGCGGGCCGAGCGATGCGGACGACTCGCTGGCAGTGCTGTGGTGCGCGCTAGGCAGCGAAATACTCCCCACGCGCCGCGAGCTCGATGCGAGCTGCGACCGAGCCCTGGACAACCTGGAAACCTTGTGGGATCCGCAGAGGCAAACCTTCCGTGCCGTCTTTGGACAAGCCGGCGCCTATTTTGCCGATAACGTCGAGGTCATGGCCATTTTGCGTGATCTGCGCGCCAACCGGGCAATGTCCAGGCGGCATGCCCGGGTGCTCGCCAAGTTGCCGACCGCGCAAGTCATGCAGGCCGCGCTGCGGCGCAATTATGGATACAACCCCGACCAGGCGTTGGAGCCGACCGCCGCGAGCCTGCCGCCGACACCCTACGCTTTTTATCCTTACGCGGTCGCGCCCATCTATCCCTTGATCTACGACGTGCGCACGGGCCGGGCGCGGCAACACGATTGGCAGAGCTGGCGCGACAAATACGGCAAGCAATGGCTGGCGGGTACCGTGGATCATTTCCCCTGGGGTTTGATCGCCTGGGCGGCCTATAAGGCAGGAGACAAGAAGAGCGCGCGCGCCTGGCTGCACAACGCCATTCAATGGAAAGCCCAAGATCGCTGGAACATCATGGAAGAAGGGGTACGGCTTGGCCTGAGCAACAGGCTGAGGCGGCCGGCCCGGGCACACGCTGTCGAGTAGATCCACCAACAATGTCACGGAAATAAATTATGAATCTACCCACGGCACACGCCTTGCGGCGCCGATTGTTCTCGCGCGTGAATGGCGCGCTGCTCGGGGCCGGCCTGGTTCTGGCGGCTTCGGCGGCGGCGCAGGAAAATCCTTCCGCGCCGCCGCAGGGCAATCTACCCGTGGTGGTCATGCCGCCCGAAAAATCGGCGATCGAATTGATGACCGGCTATGGCAGCTACAACGCCGGCTACGGCGTGGCCAGAGCCTATTCTTTACGCGGCATCCAAGTGACGGATTTCGGCGTGCTGCAGGAAGAGATCATCAGGCAATCGCGTTTTGGCTATTCCGGTTCCTACGGCGATATAAGCCTGACGCACAACCTGTCTCCCAGCAACTACGTGGTGGTGGGCGTGGGCGGGGGCGGCAGCCTTTTGTTCCCCGAGGCGCGCGTAGACCTCGCTGGCTATCATAAGTTCGGCGCGCAGCGGCAATACGTCATTGGCCTGGGCACCTACTTTGCCGAGGGAAACCAGTCAGGCCGGTCGGACAAAGGGTTGATGCTGGAAGGAATCTACTACGGCGACGGCTTCGTGCTTGAGGGTGGCGTGCGCGGCAACGTCGCGAATCCCGGCGCCGCGTTTGGCCCCAGCGAGTTTCTGGCCGCCACATTCGGCAGCGACGATCGGCACGCGCTCGTTGTCCGCGTGGAACATGCCAAGGAAACCTATCAGGTGTTGACGACCGGCACGCAAAAAGTCGACTACATGAGCAACAGCGTCTCCGTGCAATGGCATCAGCGAATAACGCGCGACAGCATGTTGATCGTCGGCCTGGGTTATTACAAGAATCCCAGCTATTCCAGCAGATCGATCAATATCGGCTGGCGCTGGAGTTTTCGATGACGCGCGATGTCGGGATCTTTCCATTGATGTTCGATCGCCATGGTGGAGTTGTTCATGCCGAATAACCAAGAAGTCTCCCCGAAAAATCTCAGCGCCGCGGTCGCTGCCGCCGCGGCGCAGCGCTCCTCGATTTTGCGTGCCACGGCGCATACGGATCCCCGCCTGCTGAATATTCGCGGCGTGCTGATCCGTACCCATCGCGCCCTGCTGCACATCGACTTCACGACTTTGCGCCTGCTGTCGATGATCGTGATCCCCGCCTTGTTGAGCACGGCTGTCTATTTCGCATGGCCACTGATCGACGCCCTCTGGACGGCAATCATCAACTACTGGATAGGCTTGCTGGGGCCGGGCGTTTCATTGGCACGCCACGACGTGACGATGGGGGGCGTGTTTCATATTCCCTATCCACTGGTGAACGCCGCGTTGCCCACTATCGTTCAATGGTGGTGCGGACTGGCGCTGGCCCTGGTTTTATTGGTGGGTCCCAGCTTCATGCCGCCGAAGATGCTGCCGCTTGCCTACATACTGCGATTCGTCGGCGCGCTCCAGGCCATTTCCCAGGTCTACTTTTACTTCTGGGGAGAGAATTTCACGCATAGCGCCGGCGCATCCGTGGCGTCGATGATGCAGTCCTCTTTCGTCCTGATGTTGATCACGCCCTGGCTCTATGGACTGACCTACAACATATTCAACTTCAATCTGGCGCGCAAATTTGCCTTGCCGTTGATGGCGTTGTGTTATCTGGCGATTCTGACCCCGGTGCAATTCACGTTTGCGGCAATGCTGATGTTGCAGTTCTCGCTTCTGTGGAATCCGCTTTTCTATTTAATCGGGACAACGCTGCTGCAGTTCGTCATGTTGCTGGCCATGTATGCGTGGGCCATGAGCTGGGATCGTGCCGATCAGACGCGGTGAGGCGGGTGATCGGCACGTACGGCATCGTACCGACCTCCCACCCGTATGCAGGCAATCTGTCGCCATACCCACCGCCCGAGAGAGGCATGACATGAAAAACCGACCCCTGATATGGATGCTGATTGTGCTGACGCTGACTGCCGGCCTGAGCGCGTGTTTCTTCCCGGACAGGGGAGGCGACGGCCGCTATGGCAACGACCACTATGGCGATGGCCATCACGGCGATGGTCCGCATGGCGGCGGCGAGCACCACGAAGGGCGCAACTAGGCGGCGGCGCGAAGGTCTCCCGGCCCATGCATCGGGTTTGATCTGCGTCAATGCGGCGCAGTCATGCTCTGTTCATGATGGTGACGTAGCGTTATATCGCGCTCCTGATCCCCCCGACGTGGCGGGACCCGAAAGCCATGCTCGCTGTCGTCCGTCTCCCGCCAGACGAAGCGAGCTCCGGGAGTTCTCATGAACAACTCGATAGCCTTGGTCACTGGCGGTACGCGCGGCCTTGGACGCGCGACCTCGATCGCACTGCAGCAGGCAGGCCACAGCGTGGCTGCCGTCTATCACAGCAATGACGCCGAAGCCGATCGCTTTCATGCGGAAACCGGCATTGCCGTCTACCGCTGGGACATCTGCGATTTCGAGGCCTGCGGTTCTGGCGTCGAGCGAGTCGAGCACGATCTCGGGCCGATCGGCGTCCTGGTCAACAACGGCGGCATCACACGGGACGCGGCGCTGCACAAGATGAGCCCGGCGCAATGGCAGGAGGTGCTGCGCACCAACCTGGATTCGCATTTCAATATGTGCCGCCACGTCATCGAGGGCATGCGTGAACGCCGGTACGGACGCATCGTCAACATCAGCTCGATCAATGGCCAGAAGGGGCAGTTCGGCCAGACCAACTAGGCTTCCTCCAAGGCTGGCAGACGCGGCTTTACCAGGGCACTGGCGCTCGAGAGCGCCGCCCGCGGCCTCACGGTCAATGCCATTGCG
>CALGFL010000506.1 GCA_937881145.1 uncultured Bordetella sp. | reverse complement strand
CATCGACGACTTCAAGAGCATCAACGACCAGCACGGCCACCCGACCGGAGACCGCGTCATCCGCAGCGTCGTCGCGACGATCCTGCCGGTCCTGCGCACGCAGGATTGCCTGTTCCGCTACGGCGGCGAGGAATTCGCGCTGTTCTGCCTGGGCCTGCCGCACATCGAGGCGACGGAGATGGCCGAGCGCATACGCGTTGCCGTGGCCGGCGCTTCGCATCCCGGCTTGAACCGGCCCGTAACGATCAGCGTAGGCGTGGCGAGCTTTCCTGCGCACGCGCCGGATTTTCCGGCGCTATTGGCGCGGGCGGATGAAGCGCTCTACCACGCCAAGGCCCTGGGCCGCGACAAGGTCTACGCCCACGCCATCCTGTCCACGGCCTGAGGCCCGGCCGCGCTGCTCTCTCCGGTAATTCCGGAAACCCGTTCGACCGAGCCGACGATCTCCTGCATGGCGACGCCAGCGCGGGCGGCAAGCTGATTGACCTGCCGGGCATCGTCGCTCCCCCCACCGGCAGCCCCGTTTCTTCTGTCTCGACACCTCGCCGGTCCATACCGGTCGGGACCGTCCGTCTGCTCGGAAACCCTCGGTTATTGCTCTTTCGCATCGAAATCGGTTGAGTTTTTTTTCCATCGTCCTATCATTCATTCAAACGTTCGTTTGAAATAAGAGCTTCAAAAATGGAAATAGAGAACGACACCCGCAGGCTCATCCTGGACGCGGCCGAACGGCTGTTCATGGAACAGGGCTACGAGGCGACGTCGACCCGCATGGTGACGGCGGCGGCCAAGGTCAACCTGGCCGCCGTGAACTACCACTTCGGGTCCAAGGAAGGACTGATGCAGGCGGTGCTGCGCCGCCGCCTGCAATACCTGAACGAAGAACGTCTGCGCGCGCTGGACCAGGCCGAGGCCAAGGCGGCAGGCCAGCCGCTCAAGCCCTCGCAAATCGTGGACGGTTTTTTTGGCACCTTGCTGCGCATGGCGCAGGACGAAAACGCCGGCGGACGCACTTTTCTGCGCCTGATCGGCCGCTCCATGTCCGAGCCGGCGTCGTTCATCCGCACCCTGCTGGCCTCGGAATACGCCGACGTGATGGAACGCTACAAGGTCGCCCTGTTCCGGGCGTTGCCCAACGTTCCTCAAGCCGAGATCGTCTGGCGCTTTCACTTCATGCTGGGGGCCACTTCCTACGCTATTGCCGGCACGGACGCGCTGGAACTGGTCACCGACCTGCATTCCAACGAAGACCCCGACATTCAGGCGGCAAAGCTGCTGGACCGCCTGATGTCCTTCCTGCTGGGCGGACTGCGCGCACCGCTGCCCGTCTCTGCCTGACACGTCGAACAGCGGACTTCCCGTCACAGATTCCTTCACAAGAAAACATCATGAGCCACGCCGCCATTCTCGACATTATCCTGGCGCTGCTGATCGCCCTGGCAGCGCTGCTGATCATCCGGCCGCTGCGCCGCGCATTGATCAGCCGCCCGATCTTCGCCGCGTACAAACGCATCCTGCCGCAGATGTCCGACACCGAGCGCGATGCGCTGCAGGCCGGCACGGTATGGTGGGACGGCGACCTGTTCGGCGGCAAGCCGGACTGGAACAAGCTGCATGCCTATCCGCAGCCGCGCCTGACACAGGAGGAACAAGCCTTCATGGACGGCCCGGTTGAAGAAGCCTGCCGCCAGGTCAACGACTGGGAAACCTCGCACGAGCTGTACGACCTGCCCGCCGCGACCTGGCGCTACATCAAGAAGCAGGGCTTTCTGGGAATGATCATTCCCAAGCAGTACGGCGGCCTGGAGTTCTCGGCCTACGCGCACTCGCAGATCGTGACCAAGCTGTCCACGCGCAACTCGGCGCTGGCCGTGACGGTGATGGTGCCCAACTCGCTGGGCCCGGCCGAGCTGCTGCTGCACTATGGCACCGAAGAACAGAAAAACCACTATCTGCCCCGCCTGGCGCGCGGCGAGGAAGTGCCCGCCTTCGCGCTGACCAGCCCCTGGGCAGGCTCGGACGCCGCCGCCATTCCCGACTTCGGCATCGTCTGCATGGGCCAGTGGCAAGGCAGGGAAGTGCTGGGCATGCGCGTCACCTGGGACAAGCGCTACATCACGCTGGCCCCGGTCTGCACGCTGCTGGGCCTGGCCTTCCGCCTGTACGACCCCGACGCGCTGCTGGGCAGCGAGAAGGACGTCGGCATCACCTGCGCGCTGGTGCCGCACGACCATCCCGGCGTGGATCTGGGCCGCCGCCACTTCCCGCTCAACGCCGTATTCATGAACGGCCCCACGCGCGGCAAGGACGTGTTCATGCCGCTGGACTTCATCATCGGCGGCCCCGCCATGGCCGGCCAGGGCTGGCGCATGCTGATGGAATGCCTGGCAGCCGGCCGCTCGATTTCGCTGCCCTCGTCCAACACCGGCATGGCCAAGCTGACGGCCCGCACCGTGGGCGCCTATGCGCGCGTGCGCAGCCAGTTCAAGCTGGCTGTCGGCAAGTTCGAAGGCGTGGAGGAAGCCCTGGCCCGCATCGGCGGCAACACCTATGCGGTGGACGCCGTGCGCGGCATGACCGCCGGCGCGGTGGATCTGGGCGAGAAGCCCTCGGTGGTGTCGGCCATCGCCAAATACCACGTGACCGAGCGTGCCCGCCAGGTCGTCAACGACGGCATGGACGTGGTGGGCGGCAAAGGCATCTGCCTCGGGCCGTCGAACTTCCTGGGCCGCGCCTACCAGCAACTGCCCATCGGCATTACCGTGGAAGGCGCCAATATCCTCACCCGCAGCCTGATCCTGTTCGGCCAGGGCGCCGTCCGCTGCCATCCCTATGTGCTCAAGGAAATGCAGGCGGCGCAGAACACCGACAGCCGCCGCGGCCTGATCGATTTCGACGCCGCGCTGTTCAGCCATATGCGCCATACCCTGGGCAACGGCCTGCGCGCCGCGTTCGCCGGTCTCCTGGGCGGCCGGCTGGGCGCCGTGCCCGAGGCCGCCGACGCACAGACGCGCCGCTACTACAAACAGCTCAACCGCATCTCGGCCGCCTTCGCCTTCCTGGCCGACGTCGCCATGCTGGTCCTGGGCGGCGATCTCAAGCGCCGCGAGATGCTCTCGGCCCGGTTCGGCGACGTGCTCTCGCAGATGTACCTGGCCTCGGCGGTGCTCAAGCGCTATGCCGACGAAGGCCGCCAGCAAGCCGACGCGCCGCTGATGCACTGGGCCGCGCAGGACGCGATCTACCGGGCCCGCGCCGCCTTCGACGGCATTCTGGC
>CALGFL010000505.1 GCA_937881145.1 uncultured Bordetella sp. | reverse complement strand
ACATCTGAATGCGTCGCACGGTCGAGGAAAGCTGCTCGTCCATCATCTTCAGCGCCGTCAGCAGCTTGCCGAATTCGCCACCCGCATCGACCTTCAGCTTGTTGTCCAGCCTGCCGCCGGCGATCTCCCCGGCGACATGTATGGCCCTGTCCAGCGGACGCGTGATCACGCGCAGCAGCCAGATGCCCGCCATGATCATCAGGATCAAGCCCACCGCGATGATGGTCAGCGCGATGGCCCGCATCGTCCGATACACCGCCTCGCTCTGTCCGACCGAGTCCTTGGCTTGGAGCCGGTTGATCTCGACGTCCTGCGCGAGCGCATTCGTCAATGCAACCGATTGGGCCGATTGGTCCGTCATGCGCTTGAGCAGCTCGTCCCGCTTACCCGCCTGGGCAGCCGCCACAATGCCGGCCGTGGCGGTTTCGAACTCGGTGATTCCCGCATTGATCTTGTCGGCCAGGGCGCGTTCCTCGGGGGCCGCGACGCGACCCGGATAGTAATCGCCCCAGGCCTTGCGCCAGAGCACCTCGTCCTGGCGTATGGCGTCGGCCGCGCGCGAGATGACCGCCGCATTGCCGTCGGCCGCCAGCAATTGACGGTGCTGCAGACGAATGTCGAGCTGAACGGCCCGCGTCTCGTTGAGATCGATGATGGGCAGGGTCGTGTTCTCGTACATGTCTGTGATGAGATCATTGAGCCGCGCCAGGCCGACCGCGCCGAACGCGCCGACCGCCATCAAGAGAGCAATGCAGATGACCAACGTCAGGATGATCTTGAACCGTACTGTTTGCGCCATGGCACTCACCGATTCCTTTGAGAAATCCAGCCGAAGCCTGCTGGCCAGGGTTGTGTGAAATTCCTCCTGCTGCCTGACGAATATACTGCGCCTATATAACTATTTGTATCAAGATCTGAAAAATAATTGTTGCTCTGCGGGAAGGCGTCCCGCAGAGCTTTTTGACACTGCCGCAGGGCCCGGTCAGTAGCCTCCCGCCCCCTGCGGCTTGTCCGCGCCGCCCGGCGCGCCCTTGAACGACTGCGCCAGCTGGCCGGCGGTGCGAACCAGCATGGAAGAATCCACGCCGACAGCCACGAACAGCGCCCCGGCGGCGAGGTATTCGCGCGCCAGCGCGGGGTCGGTGCAAAGAATGCCCGGAGCCTTGTCCGCCCGGAGAATGCGCGAGATGCCGTCGAGCATGGCCTTGCGCACCTCGGGGTGCGTGGCCTGACCCAGGTAGCCCATGGAAGCCGACAGATCGGACGGCCCGAAGAAGACGCCGTCCACGCCCGGCACCGCCGCGATCGCGTCCAGGTTCTCGAGTCCGGCGCGCGTTTCGACCTGCACCAGCACGCACATTTCGTCGTCGGCCTTGTGCGAGTAGTCCTTGATCTGGTTCCAGCGCGAAGAGCGCGCCACCGCATTGCCCACCCCGCGTATGCCCTTGGGCGGATAGCGCGTGGCCGCGACCATCAGCGCGGCCTGCTCGGCCGTTTCGACCACGGGGATCAGCAAGGTCTGCGTTCCGATCTCCAGAATCTGCTTGATCAGGTGGACATCGCCGATCACCGGCCGCACGATGGGATGCACCGGATAAGGCGCCATGGCCTGCAATTGCCCCAGCATGCTGCGCACGTCGTTGGGCGCATGCTCGCCGTCGATGAGCAGCCAGTCGAATCCGGCGCTGGCCAGTCCTTCGGCGACATAAGCGTCGGCCAGCGTGACCCACAGGCCGATCTGCACCTGGCCCGCCTTGAGCGCGGCCTTGAACGTATTGCGTGGCATTTCCATGATGGCGTCCTCAGATAAAACGGAATTTCAGGGTGCCGAGCGGACCGTAGTCGGCCTCGAAGCGATCGCCCGGCCGCGCGGCCACGGGGCGGGTGAACGAACCGGCCAGCACGATCTGGCCGGCCTGCAGGGATTCGCCCCAGGGCGCGAGCTTGTTGGCCAGCCAGGCGACGCCCACGGCCGGATGGCCCTGCACGCCGGCCGCCAGGCCGGTTTCCTCGACGCAACCATTTTGCCGCAGAATGGCGCCGCACCAGGGCAGGTCCACCTGGGCGGGCGCGACGCGCCGGCCGCCCACCACCACGCCCGCGTTGGCAGCGTTGTCGCTGATGGTGTCGTACACCTTGCGCATGACCTTGGTGTGGCGGTCGAACTGCTCGATGCGCGCGTCGATGATCTCGATGGCCGGCGTAACGTATTCGGTGGCGGCCAGCACTTGCTCGACGGTGATGCCTGGGCCCTGCAGCGGCGCTTCGAGCACGAAGGCCAGCTCCACTTCGACCCGGGGCGCGATGAAGCGGGCGGCCGGGATGTCCAGCTCCTTGCCGGGCTCGCAGGTGAGCAGCATGCTGTCGAGCAAGGTGCCGTAGTCCGGCTCGTCGATCTGGCTGCTGATCTGCATGGCGCGCGAGGTCAGGCCTATCTTGTGGCCGATGACGCGGCGGCCCTCGGCGCGCTGCATGGCCACCCAGGCGCGGCTGATGCGATAGCCGTCCTCGATCGTCATGCCGGGATAGCGGCGCGAGAAATGTTCGACTTGAACGCGGCTCTTTTCCGATTCGTAAAGCTCTCCGGCCAGCGTCCGGATCAGTGTGTCGTCGAACACTAGCGAGCTCCTTTCTGGAACAGGTCGTGCAGATTGCCGAACTTGGCGTCGTAGACTTCGGGCCCCACGTCGATCTGGAATGTCAGCCCGACCCGCCGCACTTGCTTGAACGGCGCAAGCAGCTCGCGCGCCGCCGCGGACACGGCCTGGCCGACGCGCTGCTGCGTGGCCTCGCTGCGGCCGCGGGCCATGCGCAGGTTCAGGTACATGAATCCGTAATCGCCCGATTCGCCTGCCGCACGGCCGGCCTGGCCGCCGTCGGACACCGCGAAATGCGGCGCGGGATAAGCCAGGACGCGCGTGCCGCCGATGGGAAACACCGGCTTGCCTTCGTCGTCCCTGACCGAGTTCATGGCGTCGGCCAGGCCGCGGCACACCGCCGTCATGTCCAGGTCGCGGTCCAGGTTGCCGGAATAGAAAATCACCAAATGCGGCATGTCGGCTCTCTTAGTTATTCAATGGCGTAACGGGAAAAACCGCGTTGATCTGCCCCGTGCCAGAACTGCCGAAGTAAGGCGTGATCACTTCGACAGGCTGCGTGTAGTCGGTCCAGCCCAGCGCGCCCAGCAGCATGGCCGTGTCGTGCATGCCGCCTTCGCCCCAGCACTGTTCGTTGTACATCTTGAGCATGGGGCAGAAGGTCTGCCAGTCGCCCTTTTC
>CALGFL010000504.1 GCA_937881145.1 uncultured Bordetella sp. | reverse complement strand
ACCCGGCACGTGCCGGGTTTTTTCATGGCATTTCCATTTCAGCAGAGTCAGGCGTGTTGCACGGAAAGCCCGACGTTCATCTAGGGGTGGCGCGGCGCGTAATTATTTCTTCTGCGACACCAGGGTCCCGCCGTTTGCCCAGTTGCTCTTCTTCACGTCTTCGAAGACGACGAAGACGCTGTCGGGCTTGGCGCTGGCGTGTTCCACCAGGGCGTTGGTGATGACTTGGGCGAGCTTGGCTTTTTGCTCTTCGCTGCGGCCTTCCAGCATTTCGACACGGACGTACGGCATGATCAGAATCCTTCGAGAACGGTTTTACCGTTCTGATCTTACCGTAATGATCATCGCCCGAGCCCGTCAGGCCGCGGCCTGCGCCGCTTCGCGTTCGATCAGCACCTGCTTGCGCGCCACGCCCCAGCGATAGCCCGACAGGCTGCCGTCGCTGCGCACCACGCGATGACAGGGAATGGCCACCGCCAGGTTGTTGGCGGCGCAGGCGCCCGCTACCGCGCGCACGGCGCCGGGCATGCCGATGCGTTGAGCGACCTCGGCGTAGGTCGTCGTCGTGCCGGGCGGAATATCGCGCAGGGCGCGCCAGACGCGTTCCTGGAAGGCGGTGCCGCGCACGTCCAGCGGCAGGCTCAGTCCCAGCGCAGGCGTTTCCACCAGGCCCACCACCTGGGCCACCCATTGTTCGAACCCGGCATCCGCGCCGATCAGGCGCGCGCGCGGGAACTGGTCCTGCAAACCGCGCACCAGGGCATCGGCATCGTCGCCCAGCGAGATCGCGCAGATGCCCCGCGCGCTGCCGGCCACCAGGATGGCGCCCAGGCTGCATTGGCCCACGGCGAAGCGGATGTCGGTATTGGCGCCGCCGGCGCGATAGTCGCTGGGCCGCATGCCCAGCCGTTCGCCGGCCTTCTCGTAGAAGCGGCTGTTGGCGTTGTAGCCGGCTTCGAAAATGGCGTCGGTGATCGTGCCCGTGCCGGCCAGTTCCGTGCGCATGCGGCGCGCTTGATGCGCCGATGCATAGGCCTTGGGCGTGAGCCCGGTCTCGGCCTTGAACAAACGATGAAAGTGATGCGGGCTCAGGCCCGCTTCGGCCGCCAGTTCGTTGAGACCGGGCGGCGTCTGCGCGGTTTCGATGCGGCGGCAGGCCGCCGCGATCAGGGCGGCATGAGAGTGGGCGTTCAGCATGATCAATGCGTCCGGGGTATCCATGGCCCCTACTTTAGCCACCCCGACAGGTACCGGGCACTCCGATTCTTGCGGTTCAGTCGTGGGGATCCGCGCCGCCCTGCAGGTGACGGCCGACGCGATCCAGAAGGCTGCCCAGCTGCTCTTTTTCGGCGCTGGTCAGGCAAGCGAATATTTCTCGATTGCGCGTCTCGATCAGGCGGATGACGCGATCATACATGCTTGCCCCGGGCGGCGTGAGGGTGAGCCACACGCCGCGCGCGTCGGTATTGCTGGTGGTCTTGTCGGCCAGGCCGCGCTCGACCAGGGATTGCGCCGAACGACTGGCCTGGCCCTTGTCGAGATTGGCGGCGCGCGCCAGGTCCTTGACCGACAGGGGCGCGAAGCGGCCGATGGCCGCCAGGCAGCGCGCCTCGCTCAGCGGCAGCTCGAGCTGTTCCAGATAAGCCCGATGGGTATCACGGTCGGACAGCTTGTTGACCACGTGCAGCCGGTAGGTAAGAAATTGCTCCAGATCGGGCAGGCGCCCCTTGCGGGGTGCGCGCCCGGGCGCGCACGAGGAAGGCATGACTGTCTCTTATTCGATCGTGATGTGGGCGTCCTTGATCACCTTGGTCCACTTGGTGCGCTCGGCGCGGGCGTAGTCGTCCAGCTGGCGGGGCGTGCTGGGCGTGATTTCCAGGCCCAGGCCTTTGAACTTGGCGATGACGTCGGGCGACTTGAGCGTTTCATTCAAAGCCTCGTTGAGCTTGTTGACGACGTCTTCGGGCGTGCCCTTGGGCGCGACCAGGCCTTGCCAGGCATAGGCCTCGAAGCCGGGCCGGCCCGATTCGATCAGCGTGGGCACGTTGGGCAGTATGTCCAGCCGCTTCTTGCTGGCTACGGCCAGGGCGCGCAGCTTGCCGTCGGCGATGTACTGCTTGCCGCTGGCCGAGTCCACGAACATCACGGGGACCTGGCCGCTCATCACGTCCTGGATGGCCGGAGCCGCGCCGCGATAGGGCACGTTGACCAGATCCAGGCCCGTGCGCAGCGCGAACAGCGCGCCGGCCAGGTGATGCGGGGAGCCGGTTCCCGGCGTGGCGTATTGCACGCCGTGCTTCTGCGCCTTGACCCATGCGATGAATTCCTTCATGTCGTGGACCGGGATCGAGGGGTTCACCACCAGGATCATGTTAAAGCGCGCCATCATGCCGATGGGCGCGAAATCGCGCTGCGGGTCATAGCCCAGGTGCGGATACAGCGGCGGGTTGGCCGAGAGCGTGGCGGTGTCGGCCGACAGCAGCGTGTAGCCGTCGGCCTTGGAATGGGCCACGAATTCGGCGCCGATGGCCGTGGCCGCGCCCGGTTTGTTCTGGACGACGATGTCCTGGCCCAGGGTCTTGGACATGCCCACCTGCAGGGTGCGCGCCACGATGTCCGTGCCGCCGCCCGCGGGGTAGGGCACGATCCAGTTGATGGGGTGTTCCTTGGGGAAGTCGCTGGCCGCGTGAGCCGGCGCGAGGCCGACGGCCAATAGAAGCGCGGCGGCCGCGCGAATGAAGGTACGCATAGTCGTTTGTCTCCGAAGCGTCGCAATTGTTAACGGGATAAGGATATTGCTTGTGCGCGCAAGCATAGCCGGCCTGCGCGCCGTGCGGCGCCTTTTTCGGCGCTGCCCGAGGGTTATGCCGAATGCTGCGCTTCGGCCTGCTCGATCAATGCCAGCACCTGGCCCAGATCCGGATTGCGGCTCATCAGCGACAGGCACAGCATGGAAAGAAACAGGGGCGACTGCGCCTGGCCCACGCGGGTCAGGGCATGGGCCAGGGCGGTGTAGGCGGTGTCGAGTTCGGTGCTGTTCATGACGGGCGGTCCTTGCTCGGTCAGGCGTAAAAGGGGGTGACCGCGTGCAGCGCGCTGGCGGCCGCGCCGGCGCCGGCCCAGCGGCCCATGACGTAGCCGTCGGGGCGGATCAAGTACACGATGCCCGGTTGCGCGCCGTAGTGCTTGCGTCCTTGCCCGTGCGGGTCGGCGTAGCCGCCTTGTCCGAGGATCACGACGTGAAAGGGCGAGGGCGCGCTGCGCGTTTTATCCTGCAGCGCCTGCAGCGCAATCAATCCGGATACCGTGCCGTCGACCAGCGCGACGAAGCCGCGGCCGAACAGGCTGGTCAGGTGGACGGGCTTGCCTTCCCGCTCGAGCAGGGCCTCGGGCGCAGGCTGGCCGGGCGCGGCGGCATTGCCCGCGAACGGTGCACCGTCCGGCTGGTTCAGCGGGGAACCCGCGTAAGTGATGGGCGAGGACTGGCGCGGATTGATGAGCTCGCTCACGCTGGCATCGACGCGGGCCAGGCGCAGCGTGGCCTCGCGCAGCAGGCGAAAGCCGTAATCCGGCGGGGCCATGAACTCGGTGCTTTTGGCGCCGTATTCGATGTTCTGGCGCGTGGCATGAACGCGCTCCTGGCTGTAGGTGTCGAGCAGGCTTTCGGGCGCCGCGCCGCGCAGCACCCAGGCCAGCTTCCAGGCCAGGTTGCCGGCATCGTCCAAACCCGAGTTCAAGCCGCGCACGCCGAAGATGGGCACCAGATGGCCTGCGTCGCCGGCGAACAGCACGCGGCCGTGGCGGTAGCTGTCCAGCGTCAGGCATTTGGCGTTGTAGATCGAGATCCACAAGGGCTTCCAGGGCGCGGTCTCGCCGATCATGTCCAGATGGCTCTGCACGCGCGGCAGCACGTTCCCGGGCTTGACGGCTTCTTCCGCGTCCTCGTCGTCGCCGATCTGGTAATCGATGCGCCAGACGTTGTCGGGCTGGCGATGCATGAGAATCGTCGAACCGGGATTGGACGGCGGATCGAACCAGGCCAGGCGCTCGACGGGGCGCTGCGTGTCTTGTTCGATGTCGACGATCACATAGCGGCCTTCGTACTGCATGCCGTGAAAGTGCAGTTTGAGCAATTCGCGCACGGTGCTGCGCCCGCCGTCGCAGGCCACGACCCAGTCGGCGCGCACGGTGCGCGGCCCGGCCGCGGTTTCGATCGTGACGTGCGCCGCGTCGCCGCAGTCCTGCACGTCGCCGACGCGGCTGGACCAGGCCACCTGCGCCAGATCGCCGTGGCGCTGCAGGGCGCGGTGCGCGTATTGCTCGACGTAGAACTGCTGGATATTGACCATGGGCGCGTAGCGCTGCAGCGGGTCGCTGGGCATCTCGAAGTGCAGCACCTGCTCGTGGCGAAAGTAGCTGCGCCCGCCGGTCCACGACAGGCCTTTTTCGACCAGAGGCTTGTCGGCGCCCACCCAGCCCAGGATTTCCTGCGAGCGGCGCGACATGCAGATGGCGCGGCTGCCGGCGCAATAAGCGTCGTCGGCTTCGACGGTGAGGCTGGCGATGCCCTGTTCGGCCAGCAGCGCCGCCAGGGTCAAGCCGACCGGGCCGCCGCCGGCGATGAGGACGGGCACCCGGTCAGGAATGCGCCCGGGCAAGATAGTGCGAGCTTGCATGACCCATGTCTCCAGAGTGCCTCGGCAGCCGTCTGGGCGTGGCCGGGGAAGCGTTGCGATCTGGAGAAACTATAGAGTCATTTGGTTGTGTACGCAACTATTTGCGCGCAGGCACTCTGTGGCCGATTCGGCCGAGCAGGCCGGACGCGATCGGGGGGAGAACGAATCTCCCGAGCCGATCAATCCACGCCGTCGGGAAATCGCTGCATGATGGCCTGGTGGCGCTTTTCCATTTCCTCGCGCAGGGCCCGGCGCTGCTTGGCGCTTTCGAAGCGCCGCACCTCTTCCACGTCGGTGGGCTGCAGCGCGGGCACCGCCGTGGTCTTGCCTTTGTCGTCGACCGCCACCATGGTGAAGTAGCAGCTGTTGGCGTGACGCACGCTCTTCTTGCGGATGTCTTCGGCGATCACCTTGATGCCGATCTCCATCGAGGAGCGGCCCGTGTAGTTGACCGCGGCCAGGAAGGTCACGAGCTCGCCCACGTGGATGGGCTGGCGGAACATGACCTGATCCACCGACAGCGTGACCACATAGGTGCCGGCATAGCGGCTGGCGCACGCGTAGGCCACCTGGTCGAGCAGCTTGAGAATCGTGCCGCCGTGCACATTGCCCGCGAAGTTCGCCGTGTCGGGCGTCATCAGGATGGTCATCGACAACTGGTGGCTGGGAGTGTCCATGGCGTCGGTCTGCGTGGTGGAAAGGCGTTACTGTAAAGGGCGGCCGGCCTGGCGTCGAGCCTGGCTTTGCGGGAGGCTGCTACCGGCGCGGCGAACATCCTGCACGTCGAAGGCGGCCCGGACCGAGCCGGCCAAACTCCCGTTCGTACGTTTTCGTACCGATCCGCTTTGCGCGCCGGCCTATCGTCAAAGCGTAGGGTCGACAAGAAATGAGAGCATTTACATGACGTCAGCGCCGATGATAAAGACCGCGTCCGCGGCGATTGCGGCGCACCCACCGGAAGTCTCGTCCGCGGGCGGTCTGAGCAGTATCGAGGCACACCGCAGATTGGCCCGGTCCGGTCCGAATGCGACGCCGGATGTCTCCATCCATCCCCTGCGCCTGGCGCTGGGGAAATTCTGGGCGCCAGTGCCGTGGATGCTCGAGGCCGCCATCGTGCTGGAGTGCGGCCTCGGGAAATTCGTCGAGGCGGCGGTCATCGCGGGACTGCTCGTGTTCAACGCCGCGCTCGGGCTCTTTCAGGAAAGCCGGGCGCAGGCCACGCTCAAGGCGTTGAAGTCGCGGCTTGCGCTCAACGCTTCGGTGCGGCGCGACGGGGTATGGTCGAGCGTTCCGGCCGCGAACCTGGTCCCGGGGGATGTGATCAAGCTGTCGCTGGGCGCGGTGGTGGCGGCCGACGCCAAGCTCGTCGCGGGCAATGCGCAACTCGATCATTCGATGCTGACCGGCGAGTCGGTGCCGATCGAAGCCGCCGCCGGCGTGCAGACCTATGCCGGCGCGCTGGTGCGGCGCGGTGACGCGGTGGCGGTGGTGACGGCGACCGGGGTTCATACCCGCTTTGGCCGTACGGCGGAACTGATCCGCACCGCACATGCCGCCAGTTCGCAGCAAAAAGCGGTGTTGCTGGTCGTGCGCAACCTGGCGATCTTCAACGGTGCCGTCATCGCGATGCTGTTTGCCTGCGCGATGTATCTGCACATGCCCTGGGCCGATATCGTGCCGCTCGTGCTGACGGCCGTGCTTGCGTCGATTCCGGTGGCCTTGCCCGCCACTTTCACGCTGTCGGCCGCGCTCGGCGCGCGCGCCCTGGCGGGACGCGGCGTGCTGTCCACGCGCCTGGCCGCCGTAGACGAGGCCGGCACCATGGACGTGCTGTGTGTCGACAAGACGGGCACCTTGACGCGCAACGCGCTGACAGTCACGACCGTGCAGCCGATGCCGGGCTTCGATAACCCGCACGTGTTGACGCTCGCGGCGCTGGCCAGCGCCCAAGGCGCAGGCGACCCGGTCGATGCGGCGATTCGCGCGGCCGCCGCGAGCCAGACCGTCGCCGACGCCCCCACGCTCACCCGGTTCACGGCGTTCGATCCGGACAAGAAGATGTCCGAGGCAAGCGTGGCCGATGCGGCCGGCAATGCTCAGCGAATCGTGAAGGGCGCTTTCGCGGTGATAGCGGGGCTTGCGCAGCCGTCACCGACGGCGGCGGCGCTGGCCAATGCGCTCGAAGCGAAGGGTTTCAGGGTGCTTGCCGTGGCCGCGGGCGCGCCCGCGGCGCTGAAGCTGGCCGGGATGGTCGCGCTGAGCGATCCGCCGCGCGACGATTCGGCCGCGCTCGTTACCGAGTTGCACGGTCTTGGCGTGCGAGCCGTGATGGTGACGGGAGACGCGCCGGCGACCGCGGGCATCGTCGCCCACGCGGTCGGCCTGGACGGCGCGGTCTATCCGCCAGGGCCCATCCAGGACAGTGTCAAGCCGGAATCCTTCGCGGTTTTCGCCGGCGTGCTGCCGCAAGACAAATACAAGCTCGTCAAAGCCTTCCAGCAAAGCGGGCATGTAGTCGGCATGTGCGGGGACGGTGCCAACGACGCGCCCGCGCTGCGCCAGGCGCAAATGGGCATCGCGGTGTCGACGGCGACCGACGTGGCCAAATCCGCCGCCGGGATGATTCTGACCGAGCCTGGGCTCGCCGGCATCGTGGCGGCGGTGAAAGAGGGCCGCGTGACATTCCAGCGTATCCAGACCTATACGCTCAATTCGATCATCAAGAAGGTCACGACCGCACTTCTTTTGGTGTTCGGCCTCGTCATGACGGGACACGCGATCCTGACGCCGCTGCTGATGGTCATCCTGATGATCGCCGGGGATTTTCTCGCCATGTCCTTGACGACGGACAATGTCGATTCTTCGGCGACGCCCAATACATGGCGCATCGGCAATCTGACGCTTGCGGGCGTGATCATCGGCGTTGCGCTGCTGGCGTTCTGCGCCGGC
>CALGFL010000503.1 GCA_937881145.1 uncultured Bordetella sp. | reverse complement strand
TGCAGGGGATCTGCACCAGGCCGCCGATCGGGTCGCAGGTGAGGCCGAGGTTGTGCTCCATGCCGATCTCGGCGGCGTTCTCGACCTGGTAGATGCTGCCGCCGATCGCCGCGGTGAGTCCGCCGGCCGCCATCGAGCAGGCGACGCCGACTTCGCCCTGGCAGCCGACTTCGGCGCCCGAGATCGACGCGTTCTCCTTGTAGAGAATGCCGATCGCGCCCGCGGTCAGCAGGAACTCGATGAGGCCGTCGTCGCCCGCCTTCGGGCAGAAGCGCTCGTAGTAATGCATGACGGCCGGGACGATGCCGGCGGCGCCGTTGGTCGGCGCCGTGACGACGCGCCCGCCCGCGGCGTTCTCTTCGTTGACGGCCATGGCATAGAGATTGACCCAATCCATGACCGACAGAGGGTCGGACAAGGTGCGCTCGGCCTGGTGCGTCAGGCGGCGATAGAGCTCGGGCGCGCGCCGGCGCACCTTCAGCGGCCCGGGCAGTTCGCTCTCCATGTCGGCGCGGCCGATGCCGCAGCCGCGACTCACGCAATCCTGCATGACGCCCCAGATGCGGTCCAGACCGGCGTCGATCTCGTCGCGCGAACGCCAGGTCTCTTCGTTGCGCAGCATCAGTTCGGCCACGCTCAAGCCGCTCTCGCGGCACATGCGCATCAGGTCGGCGGACGTGCGAAACGGAAACGGCAGCTGATCGTGCGCGGCGATGACCTGGCTGTTGGATGCGCCGGGCGTGACCACGAAGCCCCCGCCCACCGACAGATAGCGCGACTCCCGCAGCGACTGCCCGTCCGCGTCGAAGGCATGGAACTTCATGCCGTTGGGATGCTCGGCCATGGCCTCGCGCCGGTAAAAGAGCACATGCTCTTTCTCGACGAAAGTCACGGTATGCGTGCCCAGCAGCGACAAGGAACGCCTGGCGCGCACCTGCAGCAGCATCTCGGGAATGTGCGTGGGATCGACGTTATCGGGCGCGTGGCCCATGAGGCCCAGCATGACGCCCTTGTCGGTGCCGTGCCCCTTGCCCGTGGCGCCCAGCGAGCCGTAGAGCTCGACCCGCACCTGAGCCGTGCGCGCGAGCAGGCCGTCGCGCTCCAGGCCCTGGACGAAAAGCAGCGCCGCCCGCATGGGCCCCACCGTGTGGGAGCTGGACGGACCTATGCCAATCTTGAACAGATCGAATACCGAGACGGCCACTGCCCCTCTCCTATTTTTATTGGGAATTACAGGTATTTGCCGAACCAGGCCAGCATGCGCTTCCAGCCGTCTTCGGCGGCCTGCTTGTTGTACATGGGGCGATAGTCGGCCAGGAAGCCGTGCCCCACGCCGGGATACACCACGATCTCGCAAGCCCTGGACGCGGCATTGTTCGACGCGGCCAGGCGCTTTTTCATTTCTTCGACCGAATCCAGCGGAATGCTGGCGTCTTCGCCCGCATACAGACCCAGCACCGGACCATGAACCTTGTCGGCGATGTCCACCGCCATGGTCTTGATGAGCGGGCCGTGGCCGGTCGTCAGCTTGCCGTACCAGGCCACGGCGGCCTTGACCGCGGGATTGTGCGCGGCATACATCCAGGTCAGGCGGCCGCCCCAGCAAAAACCGGTCACGCCCACGCGCTTGGTATCGCCGCCGTTGCGGCCGGCCCAGGCCAGGCTGGCGTCCAGATCGGACAGCACCTGTACGTCGCTGACTTTGCTGACCAGTTCGGAGATCAGCTTCGGAATATCGGTATAGGTCGAAGCATCGCCCTGCCGCTCGTACAGATTGGCCGCCACGGCCAGATAGCCGGCCTTGGCCACGCGGCGGCAGATGTCCTGGATGTGCTCGTGAATGCCGAATATTTCCTGCAGCACCAGCACCACGGGCAGATCTTTCCCGCCCTCGGGTGCGGCGTAGTAGGCGGCTATCGTGCCGCCTTGCACGGGCAGGCGGAACTCGCCTTGGGCCAGGCCTTGGGCGTCGGTATGAATGAGGGTGGCGGCAGCGGGGCCGGCGGCGGGGGCGGTGCTCATTGGGAAACTCCAGAAATTCGATTCGCTATGCGCATGATACGACGGCTGACTGAATTGTTTATGAGCGGACATGCCCCGCCCATCCGCCGGGGCAGCCGCGTCACTTGCGCAGGTAATTCGCCTCGAACGCATCCACGGGCAATGGCCTGCTGAACAGAAAGCCCTGCATTTCGTCGCACTTGAGCAGCTTGAGCAGCCGCTGCTGCTCCGGTGTCTCGACACCTTCGGCCACCACCGTGAGATTCAATCCGTGCGCAAGACTGATGATGGTCGAAACCAAGGCCAGGCCTTCGGAACTGTCGGTCATGTCGACGATGAAAGACTGGTCGATCTTGAGCGCGTCGACCGGCAATTTCGAGAGATACCCGAGCGACGAGAACCCAGTGCCGAAATCGTCGATCGCCACCTTGACGCCGAGGCCGCGGATCGTCTTGAGGCTGGCGATGCTCTGATTCAAGTCCTCCATGATCATGCTTTCGGTAAGCTCCAGCTCGAGACCTTGCGCGGCGTCCGGGTCCACGGACAGAATCTGCCGGACGACGTCCACGAAAGCCTGGTCCCGCAATTGCAGCGCAGAGACATTGACGGCAACGCGAACGGCTTCGAACCCGCTCGCGAGCCAGCGCAGGAAGTCCGCCGTGGCCTGGCGCAGCGCCCAGCGCCCGACTTCGTAGATCAGACCGGTTTCTTCCAGCAGCGGGATGAACTGTCCGGGAGCTATCAGGCCGGATTGCGGATCGTTCCAGCGTATCAAGGCTTCCGCGCCGACCACCTGGCCGCGCTCCAGATCGACCGTGGGCTGGTAGTGCAATACGATCTCCACGTGGTCCATGGCCTAGCGCAAGCGGTTTTCGATTTCCAGTTTGTGCTCTACC
>CALGFL010000502.1 GCA_937881145.1 uncultured Bordetella sp. | reverse complement strand
CTTCGCGCGACGGACGCGTGACCTTCACGACGATGGCGGCCGTGGCGACGATTGGCAGCCCAGCGGCGCTTCGGCGCACGAGTCGCGCCTGGGCTTTCTGGGTGGCCGGGGACGCAACGACAGGTAAATCCTGCCGAAATAGGGCCCGATCCGGGTAAACCCCGGATTAATTGGGTATTTTTTACGTTTTTCTGATAAACTCTCGGGTTTATCGGCGATGTTTTCGGACGCGGTCCGCTTTGATGTGCGTGAAGCGGGTGTGAAAAGTGGTGCTTGCGAGGCAGGCGCGACAGTCTGGAAACGGCGGCAGCGTTAGCGCAATCGCCGAATGCAAAGAACAACTGAGGCCGAGCCTGGTGCGTGTTTCATGCGTGCCGGGCCTGTGGCGATACGGTGGGCTGTGCGATAACAGCCCATTTTTTTTGAACATTTGGGATGCTTGGGGCAGGACCGTGGCGGCAAGATTCGGCGCGGCGATGCCTACAGTGAAAACGAAGTGGCTGATCTATTTGCAATGACCCGCGAAGCCTTGGCAGGCATGGGCGTCGATCTCATCGATGTCGAGCGTGCCGCCATGGGCTTGCTGCGCGTGACCATCGACAGGGATGGCGGCGTGCGCATCGAGGATTGCGAACAGGTCTCCCGCCAGCTGTCGCGCGTGTACGAGGTCGAGAATATCGACTACCGGCGCCTCGAAGTGGGTTCGCCGGGCGTTGACCGGCCCTTGCGCGGCGAGGCGGATTTTCTGCGCTTTGCCGGCTCGCGCGTCGAGATCAAGCTGCACGAGGCGATCGACGGCCGCAAGGTGTACACCGGCATGCTGCGCGCACCGCAGGCAGTGGACGAGACGGCCTCGGGCAACGCCGCCGCGCGTCCCGTGTTCGGTTTGGAATTTGAGGCAAAAAAGAACGATATCCAGGTGCTGAGCTTCACGCTCGATGACATCGAGCGCGCCAAGCTGGATCCCGTTCTGGATTTCAAGGGCAAAAAGCGATGAGTCGCGAAATTCTTCTGTTGGTCGATGCGTTGGCGCGCGAAAAGAACGTCACGCGCGACACCGTGTTCACGGCGCTCGAAAGCGCGCTGGCTTCGGCCATGAAAAAGCGCTTCAAGGACGATGCCGACATCCGTGTCGCCATCGACCGCGATAGCGGCAGCCACGAGGGCTTTCGCCGCTGGCTGGTGGTGCCCGACGAGGCCGGCCTGCAAGAGCCTGACAAGCAGGAGCTGCTGTCGGACGCGCGCGACATCGTGCCCGGCATCGAAGTGGGCGAGTACATCGAAGAGCCCCTGGAGCCGGTCGAGTTCGGCCGCATCGGCGCGCAAGCCGCCAAGCAGGCCATTCTGCAGAAGATCCGCGATGCCGAGCGCGAGCAGGTCCTGAACGACTTCCTCGATCGCGGCGAGACCATCGTGTCCGGCACCGTCAAGCGCATGGACAAGGGCGACGCCATCATCGAGACCGGCAAGGTCGAGGCCCGCCTGCCGCGCAGCGAGATGATCCCGAAAGAAAACCTGCGCATCAGCGACCGCGTGCGCGCTTTCGTGCTGCGTGTCGACAACACGCTGCGCGGCCAGCAGGTCATTCTGTCGCGCACGTCGCCCGACTTCATTCGTCAGCTCTTCGAAAACGAAGTGCCCGAGATCGAGCAGGGCCTGCTCGAGATCAAGGCGGCCGCGCGCGATCCCGGCGTGCGCGCCAAGATCGCCGTGGTGGCCTACGACAAGCGCATCGACCCCATCGGCACCTGCGTGGGCATGCGCGGTTCGCGCGTCACCGCCGTGCGCAACGAGCTGGGCGGCGAGCAGGTCGACATCGTGCTGTGGTCGGAGGACCCCGCGCAGTTCGTGATCGGTGCGCTGGCCCCGGCCAACGTCGAATCGATTCTGGTCGACGAAGACAAGCACGCCATGGACGTGGTGGTCGACGAAGAAAACCTGCCCAAGGCCATCGGCGCCAAGGGCCAGAACGTGCGCCTGGCTTCCGAGCTGACTGGTTGGCAGATCAACATCATGTCGCCGGAAGAAAGTCAGAGCCGCCAGGAAACCGAGCGTTCCACGCTGCGCGCCGCCTTCATGAACAAGCTGGACGTCGACGAAGAAGTGGCCGACATCCTGATCGACGAAGGGTTCACCGGCCTGGAAGAAATCGCCTACGTGCCCATGCAGGAACTGCTGGAAATCGAGTCCTTCGATGAAGATACGATCAACGAGCTGCGCGTGCGCGCCCGCAATGCGCTTCTGACCGAAGCCATCGCCCAGGAAGAGCGTCTGGAAACTGCGCAGGACCTGCTCGAACTCGAAGGCATGACGCCCGAGCTGGCCGCGCGCTTGTCCGAGCACAAGGTGCTCACGCGCGACGATCTGGCCGAGTTGGCCACCGACGAGCTTGCAGAGATCTGCGAACTGGACGAAAAATCGGCCAGCGACCTTATCATGCGTGCCCGCGCCCATTGGTTCGACGAAGAGTGAAGACCATGGCGCGTTGAGGAAAAATCGCCGTGTGCGCCCAGCGCGCACGGCATACAGAAAGATAGCTGCAAAGGAAGATAGCCTAATGTCGAGCAATACCGTCGCCCAGTTCGCCACCGAACTGAAAATGCCTGCCAACGTGCTGCTGGAGCAGCTGCGTTCGGCTGGCGTCGACCTCAAGTCGGTGGACGATGCCGTCACCGACAGCGACAAGGCGAAGTTGCTCGATTCGCTGCGCCGCGCCCATGGCGGCAGCGAGGGCAAGAAAATCACGCTGACCCGTCGCCAGACCTCGGAAATCCGCCAGGCTGATGCAACCGGCCGTTCGCGCACCATTCAAGTCGAAGTGCGCAAGAAGCGCGTCTTCGTCAAGCGCGACCCCGCCGAACTGGCAGCCGAGCAGGCCGCGACGGAAGAAAAAACCGTAGTCGAAACCGCGGTCGACGCCGTCCAGGCCAATGCGGCGGAACCCGTGGCCTTCGCGCCGCAGGTCGAACCCGTTGCGACTCCCGAGCCCGAAGCTCGCGCCGTCGAGCAGCCGGCCGAACCGCAGCCGGCCGCGCCCGCTGCCGAACCGGTCGTCGAAGCGCCCAAGGCCGAACCCGAGCCCGAACCGGCTCCCGAACCCGTGCCCGAAGCCGTCGAACCGGTTGCCGCCGAGCCCGTGGCCGTCGAGCCCGAGCCGGTTGTCGAACCGGCCGTCGAAGCACCCAAGGCCGAACCCGAACCGGTCGCGACGACCAAACGCAAGGCTGCGGCCGAGCCGAGCCGCGTGCCTGCCGGCAGCGACAACCGCGACGCGGCCCGCCGCGCTTCCGAGGCCGAAGCCGCTGCCCTGCGCGAGATGCTGAATCGTCCGCGCAAGGTGTTGCGTGCGCCCGAGCCCGAGCAGGCCGGCGCCTTGTCCGGCACGCTGCACAAGCCCGCGGGCAAGGCTGCGGCCAAGAAAGACGCCAAGCCCGGTGCCGGTACGGGTGCCAAGAAAACCATCAAGACCGCCGAGGTGGCATCCACCTGGACGGATGACGCCTCGCGCAAGAAGCCGGCGGACAAGCCGGCGGCCAACACCCGCGACAGCGGATGGCGTGCCGGCGGCAAGGGTGGCGGCAAGGGGGGCAGGAACTCCCGCAACCAGCAATCCGATCGCCGCGCCGAACCCGCGCCGCAGGAATTCATCGCCCGCGAAGTCCATGTGCCTGAGACCATCTCTGTGGCCGATCTGGCGCACAAGATGTCCGTCAAGGCCGCCGAGGCCATCAAGGTGCTGATGAAGCTGGGCCAGATGGTCACCATCAACCAGGTGCTGGACCAGGAAACCGCCATGATCGTGGTCGAGGAACTCGGCCATATCGCCATCGCGGCCAAGCTGGACGACCCGGAAGCCTTCCTGGACGAAGCGCCTGTCGTCGAAGAAGCCGAGTTGCTGCCGCGCGCGCCCGTGGTTACCGTCATGGGCCACGTCGACCACGGCAAGACCTCGCTCCTGGACTATATCCGCCGCGCCAAAGTGGCCGCGGGCGAAGCGGGCGGCATTACGCAGCACATCGGCGCCTACCACGTGGAAACCGATCGCGGCATGGTGACCTTCCTCGACACCCCGGGCCACGAGGCGTTCACCGCCATGCGTGCCCGCGGCGCGCAGGCCACCGACATCGTCATCCTGGTGGTCGCGGCCGACGACGGCGTCATGCCGCAGACGAAGGAAGCCATCAGCCATGCCAAGGCGGCCGGTGTGCCCCTGGTCGTGGCCGTCAACAAGATCGACAAGCACGAAGCCAACGCCGACCGGGTCAAGCAGGAACTGGTGGCCGAGGAGGTCGTGCCTGAAGAATATGGCGGCGACGTACCCTTCGTGCCCGTGTCGGCCAAGACCGGCCAAGGTATCGACGACCTGCTCGAACAGGTTCTGCTGCAGGCCGAGATTCTCGAACTCACCGCGCCGGTGGACGCGCCCGCCAAGGGCCTGGTCATCGAAGCGCGTCTGGACAAGGGCCGCGGCCCGGTCGCGACCATCCTGGTGCAGGGCGGTACCTTGCATCGCGGCGACGTGGTGCTGGCCGGCGCGAGTTTCGGCCGCGTGCGCGCCATGCTGGACGAAAACGGCAAGCCCATCCAGGAAGCCGGTCCTTCGATCCCGGTGGAAATCCAGGGTCTGACCGAAGTGCCCGCCGCCGGCGACGAAATCATGGTGCTGTCCGACGAGCGCAAGGCGCGCGAAATCGCGCTGTTCCGCCAGGGCAAGTTTCGCGACGTCAAGCTGGCCCGCCAGCAGGCCGCCAAGCTCGAGTCCATGTTCGACAACCTGGGCGAAGGCACGCAGACCCTGGCGCTCATCGTCAAGACCGACGTGCAGGGTTCGCAGGAAGCACTGGTTGCCGCACTCACCAAGCTCTCCACCAACGAGGTGCGGGTGCAGGTGGTGCATGCGGCCGTGGGCGGCATTTCGGAATCCGACGTCAACCTGGCAATCGCCTCGAACGCGGTTGTCATCGGCTTTAACGTGCGTGCCGACCAGACCGTCAAGAAGCTGGCCGAGAACAACGGCATCGACCTGCGCTACTACAACATCATCTACGACGCCGTGGACGATGTGAAGGCGGCCATGTCGGGCATGCTGGCTCCCGAGAAAAAGGAAGAGATCATCGGCCTGGTCGAGATCCGCGAGATTTTCTCGGTGTCCAAGATCGGGAACATTGCCGGCTGTATGGTGCTCGATGGCATCGTCAAGCGCGACGCGCAAGTCCGCCTGCTGCGCAACAACGTGGTCTCGTGGACCGGCCAGCTCGATTCGCTGCGCCGCTTCAAGGACGACGTCAAGGAAGTCAAGTCCGGCTTCGATTGCGGCCTGACCCTGCGCAACAACAACGACATCCAGGTGGGCGACCAGCTGGAAGTGTTCGAGATCAAGGAAGTCGCCCGCACGCTGTAACACGCTGCGCTTTCCGAGTCAGTCATGAACCGCCATAAGTCCAAATCCATCCCTGGCCGCAATCTGCGGCTGGCCGACCAGATCCAGAAGGATCTGGCCGAGATCGTCCAGCGCGAGGTCGATGTCTCGCGCTCGGGCCTGATCACGATTTCGGGGGTGGAACTGTCGGCCGACTACGCGCATGCCAAGGTGTATTTCACCGTGCTGGGCGCCGAGCCCGATGCGACGGCGGAGCTGCTCAACGAAAAAGCCGGCTGGCTGCATTCCCTGCTGTACAAGCTGCTGCACATCCATACCGTGCCCACGCTGCGCTTCTATCACGATCCGCAGACCGAGCGCGCCATTGAGATGTCGTCGCTGATCGACCGCGCCACCCGTTCCGATTCCGGTGCGGCCTCCGGCGTCCCTGACGAGCCCGAAGAACAGTCCTAAGGGCTGTCGTCGGCGACTTTTTCGGATTGCGACGATGGCCAGGAGACGCGGGCAACCGCTCGATGGAGTGCTATTGCTGGACAAACCCGTGGGCTTGTCGAGCAATCACGCCCTGCAGCGCGCCAAGCGCACGCTGGACGCAGCCAAGGCCGGCCACACCGGCACGCTGGACCCGTTCGCCACGGGCCTGCTGGTGTGCTGCATGGGGCGTGCGACCAAGATTTCCGGCGCCATGCTCGGCGCCGACAAGACTTACCTCGCCACGCTGCAGTTCGGCGAAGAGACCGATAGCGGCGACCTGACGGGCATCGTCACGGCGCGCGCGCAAGCGGATTTTGCCGGCGTGAACGAGCAGGCGCTGCGCGACGTGCTGTCACGTTTTACGGGTGAAATCGAGCAGGTTCCACCCATGTATTCGGCGCTCAAGCGCGACGGCAAGCCGCTGTACGAATACGCGCGCAAGGGCATAGAGCTCGAGCGCGAGCCGCGGCGGATCACGATTTACCGCAACGCATTGCTGTCTTGCACAGGGTTGCAGGCGGTGATCGAAGTGGATTGCAGCAAAGGGACCTATATCCGGACGCTGGCTCAGGACATAGGTCGCGAATTGGGTTGTTACGCCCACTTGATTGCGCTGCGGCGTACACGCGTCGGTCCGTTTACGCTGGACCGAGCCGCTACGTTGGATGCTTTGCAGGCCAGCGACGACCCCAAGTCGTCGCTGGTGGCTTTGAATGAATTACCGGCAGGGCTTTTGCCTGCAGCCAAAACAAACTCTTGAAGGATTGATTATGTCTCGCGCCTTGCGCAACATTGCCATCATCGCTCACGTCGACCACGGCAAAACCACGCTGGTCGATCAACTGCTGCGCCAGTCCGGTACTTTCCGCGAAAACCAGGCAATGACCGAGCGGGTCATGGACTCCAACGACCTGGAAAAAGAGCGCGGCATCACCATCCTGGCCAAGAACTGCGCCGTCGAATACGGCGACACCCACATCAATATCGTCGACACCCCGGGACACGCCAGATCGGAA
>CALGFL010000501.1 GCA_937881145.1 uncultured Bordetella sp. | reverse complement strand
GACATGGCGGCCGATTACCGGCCGGCAGGCGGCATCCGCCGCTATCTCTGCGGTACGCAGCCCGTGGTGTCGATGGCGCTGGTCGAATGCGGCCTGGACATCGCGCTCGAAGCCGACATGGCCCAAGTGCGCGAAAAGTCGCTGGCGCTGACCGATTTGCTCATTGCCCTGGTCCAGGCGCGCTGCCAAGGCCATCCGCTCACCCTGATCACGCCCCGCGACCATGGCGTGCGCGGCAGCCACGTCAGTTTCAGCCATCCGCAAGGCTTCGCCGTGATGCAGGCCCTGATCGCGCGCGGGGTGATCGGCGACTACCGCGAGCCCAATCTGTTGCGCTTCGGCATCACGCCCCTGTATCTGGGCTTTGCCGACGTATGGGATGCCGTCGAAATCCTGAAAGACATCCTCGATACCGGCAATTGGGACCAGCCGGCGTTTCATCAACGCACTCCAGTCACGTAAATCGCCGTATTCTGTGCCGTGTACGAAGCCGAAAGAGCGCATCATGTTTAAAAGAATCGCGTGGATCCTGGGATTGCTGGCGGGGCTGTGCGTCGGGCATGGCGCCGTGGCGGCCGATGCGGCGGCCGGCGCCGCGCCCTCGGACCAACCCGACCCTGCCGTCGCCCGGCAGGGCGGCGCGCTCCTGGACCGCATGATGCCGCCGGAGTTCAAGGCCCTGTGGCTGGACAACGCCGGCGGTGTGGCTTCGCTGCACGCCTGCGAGGCCTATGTATCGCCCGAGGCGCTGCAGGCCTGGCCCGGATTGATCGATTTTCCGTATACCACCCAGCCCGCCGCGATCGTGGCCTACCTGCCCAGCGATACGCCGTATGGGCAGGATGTCTTCCAGGCGGTGCGGCAGGACGACGGCAAGTGGAAGCTGACCCGCGTCCGCGGCTCCATCGCAACGGCCGCGCCATCCCCGGCCGGCCTGCAGGCCATGATTCAATCCTGCCTGGCGCATTTCGGCGCGATCGCCCCGAAGCTGGTGTACCCGACCGTGTATCCGCCGCAGGTCTGGCCGCAACGCATGACGCAAGCGGCGGCGCAATAGCACCCGGCGCAAGACGGCTCGGTTCAGGTGCGCGCGGTAAGGTCCGCGGTGCTGCAGACGCGATCGCGGCCGCTCTTCTTCGCCAGATAAAGCGCTTCGTCGGCCGCCGTCAATAAGCGATCGAGTGCGTCGGATTCCCGCACGGGCTGCAGCGCGCTGACTCCCGCGCTGAGCGTGACGATGCCGTCAGGGCTGACGCCGTGCGCGATGCCCAGCTCGCGCACCGCGGCGAGGACGCGTTCGGCGACCCTGACGGCGCCTCTCATATCGGTGCTGGGCAGCACTACCGAGAACTCTTCTCCGCCATAGCGGGCGACGATGTCGCTGGGCCGATTCCCCGCCACCGAGCCGATCGCGTGCGCGACGCGCGTCAAGCATTCGTCGCCGGCAAGATGCCCGTAGCGGTCGTTGTATTGTTTGAAGTAATCGATATCGAACATGATGACCGCCAGCGGATAGCCGTGGCGTTTGGCCAGGTTGAATGTCTCCGCGGCGGCAATGTCGAAATAACGCCGGTTCGAGATGCCGGTCAGGCCATCGTGCATCGCCATATTCTCCAGCGCCCGATTGGCCTGGGACAACTCCAGTTCGATGCGATCGCGCAGCGCGATCTGCTGCATCAACCGCACGCTGAACCAACTGATCAACGACGCGACCAGTATGCAAAACACCGCGTGCGCAAGCGTGTCGCTCCACCACGACGTGTAGGCCTCGTCCACCGAGGCTCCCGCCAGGACATAGATCGGATAAGAGCCGAGCTTGCGGATGCTGTAGTGCCGGATCGTGCCGTCGAACGGCGACCCGATCGTCTTGGATCCTTGGTCACCTTGCCGCAGCGCGGCCGCAAACAGCGCCGACTTGGAAAAATCGTTGCCGTAGACCTGGCTCGTGGCCGGCCAGCGCATCAGCAGGGTTCCATTGCCGAGAAATATGTCGATGGCGCTATCCGCTCCGAGATTGAGTCGGCTGTAGAACTCCGCCAGGAAGTCGTAATTGATATGGACCGCGGCGATCCCGGCAAAGCTGCCGTCCGGATGGTTCAAGCGCATCGTCATGGGCAGGACCCAGCGGTGCGATGCGCGGCTGATCACGGGGGAGTCGATGCGTATGTCCGGGTCGGAATGAGTCTGGTGATAGATGAAGTATTCGCGATCGGCCACAGTGACGGCGTGCGTTGGCAGCTTGTTCGATTGCGCCCGCAGATTGCCCCCTTCATCGAAAAACACCAGATTGTCCAGCTTC
>CALGFL010000500.1 GCA_937881145.1 uncultured Bordetella sp. | reverse complement strand
CGCCCGACCATCCCGACCTCGCTGCAAAACCAGATAAGAAGCGCCACCACGGTGATCGACCTGGGGGCCAATGTCGACTGCACGGCCGAGCATCTGCTGCAATTCGCGATCATGGGTTCGGCCCTGGCTCAGGCGCTGGACCACCGCGAATCGCCCAGCGTGGGCCTGCTCAACATCGGCGAAGAAGTCATCAAGGGCAACGAGGTCGTCAAGGAAGCCGCCGAGCTCCTGCGCGGCAGCCAGCTCAACTTCTACGGCAACGTCGAAGGCAACGACATCTTCAAGGGCACGGTCGACGTGGTCGTGTGCGACGGCTTCGTGGGCAATGTGGTCCTGAAAGCCATCGAAGGCCTGGCCAAGATGCTCTCGGGCGTGATCCGCGAAGAATTCAAGCGCAATTGGCTGACGCTGCTGGCCGGGGCGTTCTCCCTGCCGGTCATCGGGCGCCTGCGCAAGCGCGTGGACAACCGGCGCTACAACGGCGCGGCCCTGCTGGGCCTGCGCGGCGTGGTCATCAAGAGCCACGGTTCAGCCGACATCTACGCCTATGGTTTCGCCCTGCAGCGCGCGCGCGAAGCCGTGGTCAGTAAACTCCTGGAGCGCACGGCCCAGGCCGTGGCGCAGATAACCAAACGCCATCAGGCCTGCAGCGAGACCGCCGCGCCCGGCGCGGCGGGGACTCCGGCATGAACAACACTCCCATGACTTATTCCAAGATCGCGGGCACGGGCGGTTTCCTGCCCGAGCGCGTCGTCTCCAACGCCGCCTTGGCCGCCGATCTGGCCACGCGCGGCATCGAGACCTCCGACGAATGGATCGTCGAGCGCACCGGCATCCACCAGCGCTGCCTGGCCGAGCGCGGCGTCACGACCAGCCAGCTGGCCACCTCGGCCGCGCGCCTGGCCTTGCAGGACGCAGGCGTGCAGGCCGGCGAGGTCGATCTCATCATCCTCGCGACCTCCACCCCCGATTTCGTGTTTCCCAGCACCGCCTGCCTGGTGCAGGCCAACCTGGGCATCGCCGGCGGCGCGGCGTTCGACGTGCAGGCGGTCTGCAGCGGCTTCGTCTACGCGCTCGCCACCGCGGACAGCTTCATCCGCGCCGGCCGTGCGCGCTGCGCGCTGGTGATCGGTGCCGAAGTCTTTTCGCGCATTCTCGACTGGAACGACCGCAAGACCTGCGTGCTGTTCGGCGACGGCGCCGGCGCCGTGGTGCTCAAGGCTAGCGAAGAGCCCGGCATCATCGCCGCGCACCTGCACGCCGACGGCAGCATGGCCAAGATCCTGAACGCCTCGGGCAACGTGGCCTACGGCGAAGTGACGGGCGATCCGTTCCTGCGCATGGACGGCCAGGCCGTCTTCAAGCAGGCCGTCACCGTGCTGGAACGCTCGGCGCGCGCCGTGTGCGACGAAGCGGGCCTGTGGGTTTCGGACCTCGATTGGCTGGTGCCGCACCAGGCCAATGTGCGTATCATCAATTTCCTGGGACGCAAGCTCGGCGTGCCTGCCGAGCGCGTCGTGGTCACGGTCGACCGGCATGCCAACACCTCGGCCGCCAGCGTGCCGCTGGCGCTGGACGCCGCGCGCCGCGACGGCCGCATCCAGGCCGGCCAGACCGTGCTGATGCAAGGCGTGGGCGGCGGCTTCACCTGGGGTTCCGTGCTGGCCCGCATGTAAGCCGGTCCGCATCCTTCGACGAGGCACATTCATGAAAATCGCATTTGTCTTTCCCGGCCAGGGCTCGCAGTCGGTCGGCATGCTCGATGCCTGGGCCGGCAATGCCGCCGTGGCCGACGTGCTGGCCCGCGCCGGCGCCGCGCTGGGCCAGGATCTGGGCGCCTTGATCGCCCAGGGCCCCGTCGATCAGCTCAATCTCACCACCAACACCCAGCCCGTCATGTTGACGGCCGCCTATGCCTGCTACGCCGCCTGGACGGCCGCGGGCGGCCGCAAGCCCGACCTCGTGGCCGGCCACAGCCTGGGCGAGTACACTGCCTTGACTGCCGCGGGCTCCCTGGCTCTGGAAGACGCCGTGCGCCTGGTGCGCGTGCGCGCCGACGCCATGCAGACCGCCGTGCCGGTGGGCACGGGCGGCATGGCCGCCGTCCTGGGCCTGGACGACGACGCCGTGCGCGCCGCGTGTGCCCAGGCCGCTGCGAATGGTCAGCCCGGCGACGTGGTCGAAGCCGTCAATTTCAATGCGCCGGCCCAGGTGGTCATCGCCGGCCACAAGGCGGCCGTCGAGCGCGCCTGCGAAGCCGCCAAGGCCGCGGGCGCCAAGCGCGCCCTGCCGCTGCCGGTATCCGCGCCGTTCCACTCCAGCCTGCTCAAGCCCGCCGCCGACGTGCTGGCCGGCGCGCTGGCCGGCATCGAAGTGTCCGCGCCGTCCATCCCGGTGATCAACAACGTCGACGTGGCGCAGGTCGGCGATCCCGCCGCGATCTGCGACGCACTGGTGCGCCAGGCCTGGCATCCGGTACGCTGGGTCGAAACCATCCAGGCCATGAAGGCGCAGGGCGTCACGCATGTGGTCGAGTGCGGTCCCGGCAAAGTGCTGGCCGGCCTCGTCAAACGCATCGACGGCGACCTCGTCGGCATGTCGATCACCGATCCCGCATCTCTGGAAGCCGCCCTGGCGGCCCTGCAAGGCTAACGACACTCATGAGCACTCCCGAATTGCAAGGCAAGATCGCGCTGGTCACCGGCGCCACGCGCGGCATCGGCCGCGCCATCGCGCTGGAACTGGCCCGTCGCGGCGCCATCGTGGTCGGCACGGCAACTTCCGAAGCCGGCGCCAAGACGGTGCAGGAGGCCCTGGCTCCCCTGGGCGGCCGCGGCGTCGTGCTGAACGTGACCGATGCGGCGGCCTGCGATGCGCTGCTCGACGGGCTGGCCAAAGAGGGTGGCCCGAACATTCTGGTCAACAACGCCGGCATCACCCGCGATGGCCTGGCCATGCGTATGAAAGACGACGACTGGTCGGCCGTGATCGACACCAACCTGTCGGCGGTGTTCCGCCTGTCGCGCGGCGTGATGCGGCCCATGATGAAAGCCCGCTGGGGCCGTATCATCAACGTGACCTCGGTCGTCGGATCCAGCGGCAACGCCGGCCAGGCCAACTACGCCGCCGCCAAGGCCGGCCTGGCGGGCATGGCGCGCGCGCTGGCGCGCGAGCTGGGCAGCCGGGCCGTTACCGTCAACTGCGTGGCGCCGGGCTTCATCGACACCGACATGACGCGTGTGCTGGGCGAAGACCAGACCGCCGCGCTGATCCAGCAGATTCCGCTGGGTCACCTGGGCCAACCGGAAGATATCGCGCATGCCGTGGCCTTCCTGGCCAGCCCGCAAGCCGGGTACATTACGGGCACGACACTGCACGTTAACGGCGGAATGTACATGCAATAACGTTGGAACGCCGCCAGTTAAGTAGTTTGGCGGTATTTCGTTTTGATCCCGCAGTGCCGGGCAGCCATCAGGCCAGGCGCGCAGGGCCTTAATCGAGCCAGTGTGATTTATTCCACGCTTGGCTATAATTCGCGGGATTTTTTCCCGTTACTGGAGATCTGCATGGAAAGCATCGAACAGCGCGTCAAGAAGATCGTCGCTGAACAACTGGGCGTCAACGAAGCCGAGATCAAGAACGAGTCCTCCTTCCTTGACGATCTCGGTGCCGATTCGCTCGACATGGTCGAACTGGTCATGGCACTTGAAGACGAGTTCGAAACCGAGATCCCCGACGAAGAGGCCGAGAAGATCACGACCGTGCAACAGGCCATCGACTACGTCAACTCGCACAGCAAGCAATAAGACTGTCGAGCTATCCATGCCGCGCGTCCGGAATCGCTCCGGACGAGGCGGGTGCGGGGCGGTTTCAGGAGTTTGCCGGGCGGGCCTGGTGTCATGCGCGAGCCTAGTGGCCGCTGCATGGCCATCCGTTGGGCGAATTTCGAGAACCGCCTTTGTTTTGTAAGGGTTTAGGAGACATCCGTGAAGC
>CALGFL010000499.1 GCA_937881145.1 uncultured Bordetella sp. | reverse complement strand
CTTGCAGAAAATCGGGGATCGCCTCCCCGATCGAAACCAGATACCGCGCCATCGTGCCGGCAACGTTACGCACCGCCGCGCGCTCCGTCATGCGATCACGCCAAGCCAGCAGGCTTGGCGTTTCTTTTGTCATCGGCGCGCCCTTGCGCGCGCCGACCAGCTGCGCCATGTAGAACGCGATGTCGGCGTAGGAATAGGTCTGGGCCAGAAATTCCCGGTCTGCCAGGACGCGCTCCATGCGCCGGTAGTATTGCGCGGCCTCGTGGCGCGCGGCCTGCGCCACGGGATCGTCCGGCGTCTCCTCGAGTCCCATCAGCCGGATGATGTGCGGAAAATAGACTTCATCGCTGCAATGCTCGAGCTGGCGCGCCCGGGCGCGCGCCTTGGGCTGCGCCGGCCACAAGGCGGGGTCGGGCCTGGCGTCTTCGAGGTATTCGAAAATTTGCGTGGAATCGAAGATCTCCAGGTCGCCGTCCATCAGCACCGGCACCTGCCGCTTCGGATTGACGCGCAAGACATCCGGGTTCCTGGGCTCGTAGCCGCGCTGCTGGCTGAACGGGACCATCACCAGTTCGAAATCGATGCCCTTCTCGCGCGCCGCGATCTCGACCTTGGCGCCGAACATGCTCAGCGGACCGGAAATTATTTTCATCTTTGTCTCCTCGATGACTTTCATGCGCGTATGCCGGGCGGACTCGATCGACACGGCGCCCAGGTGAAGATCGTGGGGCCGAAGGAACTCAGGAACCGATTTATGAAGGAACGATTACAAGTCGAGAAGCTGTATGCGTAGGCGAGGTTTCAGACGTCGATAATGACCAGCGTCCCGTGGCTGCCCGGCAGGACCGCATGCGCCGTGCCCGCCTGCGCCAGGTACATCTGCCCGGCTTTGACCACGATCTCGGCCTGGCCGACCTGCAAAAGCAGCTGGCCGTCCAGGACCAGCAGCCCTTCGTTGTAATCGTGCGTTTCTTCCCCGTACGGCCGCTCGTCCATGCGCAACACCTTGATGTTCGCCGCGCCGACCTTGCCGACGATGACGGATCTCCATCCGGCAGGCAGGGTTTTCGCGAGGGAGTTGAAATCGATCGAAGTCATGCGACAAAGCTCCCGAGCCGATGGCTCCGACAAGGAACACGACGTTACTACATTACAATCGGGGCCGTGCCAACAGATTCTCTGCTGCCCATGCCTGAAAGTTCTTCCAATACCCGGGAACCCGCTCTGTCCTTGAACGGCGTGGCCCTGGGCTATGGAAATTTCACCGTGCTCAGCGACATCTCGATGCAGGCCCGGGCCGGCCAGGTCGTGGCCGTCATGGGCGGCTCGGGGTCCGGCAAGACCACGCTGCTGCGCGCGGCCACCGGCCAGATCCCCGCGCAAAGCGGCACCGTCATGGTCTTCGGCCAGGACATCAACGCACAATCGCCCGCCGGGCTGCGCGCCCTGCGCCAGCGCATGGGCGTGCTGTTCCAGCAAGGCGCTCTCTTCACCGACCTGAACGTCTTCGAAAACGTCGCCTTCCCCCTGCGCGAACACACCAAGCTCGATGAAGCCGCCATCCTCGAACGCGTGCTGGCCAAGCTCGATGCGGTTGGCCTGCGCACGGCGGCCCATCTCAAGATCACGGAAATCTCCGGCGGCATGGCGCGGCGCGTGGCGCTGGCGCGCGCGGTGGTGCTGGAGCCGGAACTCATTCTGTACGATGAGCCTTTCGCCGGGCTCGATCCGATTTCGCTGGGCATCACGGCCCGCCTCATCCGTCATCTGGCCGACCAGCTGGGCTGCGCGTCGGTGCTGATCACGCACGACGTGGCCGAAACCTTCGCCATCGCCGATCAGGTGTACCTGGTGGGCCGGGGCAAACTGGCCGCGTCCGGCGCGCCCGACGCGCTCAAGACCTCGCAAGACCCCTACGTGCGCCAGTTCCTGGACGGCGCGCCCGACGGGCCGGTGGCCTTCAACTATCCCGACACGCCGGCCTTCGAGGCCTGGCTGGCGCAGCAGCCGGGCACCCGCGCCGCGCACGGACAAAAAAAGGGCCCCGCATGAATCTCATCAGCGCCTTGGGTGCCCGCGTGCTCGGTATCGTCAGCGGCGTCGGCGGCTTCACCCGTTTTCTGGGCGCCCTGCTGGCAAGAAGCGACATCGCCGTGCGCCGGCCGCGCCTGGTCTCGCAACAGATCCACTTCATCGGCAATTATTCGCTGCTGATCGTCGCCGTCTCGGGCATGTTCGTGGGCTTCGTGCTGGGCCTGCAAGGCTATTACACGCTCAACCGCTACGGCTCCGAAGAAGCCCTGGGCCTGCTCGTGGCCCTGTCGCTGGTGCGCGAGCTGGGGCCGGTAGTCACCGCGCTGCTTTTCGCCGGCCGCGCCGGCACCTCGCTCACCGCCGAGATCGGCCTGATGAAGGCCGGCGAACAACTGGCCGCCATGGAAGTCATGGCGGTCGACCCGCTGCGCCGCGTGCTGGTGCCGCGCTTCTGGGGCGGTGTGATCGCCATGCCCGTCCTGGCCGCCGTGTTCTCCATGGTGGGCATCCTGGGCGGCTGGGTAGTGGGCGTGCTGCTCATCGGCGTGGACGCCGGCGCCTTCTGGTCGCAGATGCAGGGCGGCGTGGACGTCTGGCAAGACGTGGCC
>CALGFL010000498.1 GCA_937881145.1 uncultured Bordetella sp. | reverse complement strand
GTCTTCGTCGACCGCTTCATGTTGACGGCCATGCACTATCCCTGCAATTACGGCTACATCCCGCAGACCCTGTCGGAAGACGGCGACCCGGCCGACGTGCTGGTCGTCACGCCGTTCCCTATCGCCGTGGGCGCGGTGGTGCGCTGCCGCCCGCTGGGCGTGCTGGAAATGGACGACGAATCGGGCGGCGACGCCAAACTGCTGGCCGTGCCGGTGAGCAAGCTCTATCCCGTCTACGACAACATCAAGTCGCACGAAGACCTGCCGGCCAACGACATCGCCCGCATCCAGCACTTCTTCGAGCACTACAAAGATCTCGAAAAGGGCAAGTGGGTCAAGGTCAAGGGCTGGAAGGGCGTGGACGCCGCGCGCGAAGAAATCGTGCGCAGCGCCGAGCGCTACAACAAGAGCTGATTCCGGTCTGCGGTTGAGTTACTGCTGGTTGCCGGTAGTGCTCGGGGTGGCGCTGCTTTTGCTGCTGCCCGAGCCGTCCTTGTCGAAAACGCGCTTCACCGTTTTCTTGGTGGCATGCCAGCCTTTTTTCGCGCCTTCGCCGACTTTGTGTCCGACGTCCCGGGCACCATGACCGATGTCGACCGCCGCGTCCTTGGTCGCATGTCCGACCTTCTTCGCGCCTTCGGCGATGTCGTGCCCGGCGGCCTTCGCGTCGGCCTTGAAGCCCTGGCCGGTATTGGCGGAGGTGTCCTGCGCGTAGGCCGCGGGGGCGAGCGCCGAGAGGGTGAACGCGAGAAGGGCGAGTTGGCAAGCTTTTTTCATCTGACTATCCTTTTGCATAGAGTCGAATAAATCGTATCGCATCATGCCGGAAACGATGGTTCGATTGGTTACAGTATTGATCAACGAGGTTCAATAGCCATGGAATATGTCATCCCCCAGTTACCGGTTGTTGCGCTGCCCGTCGCCGGCAGCAAGGCGCTTTTTCCGGTGCACCGCGTCTACTGCGTTGGCCGCAATTATGTCGAGCATGCCAAGGAAATGGGTTTCACGGGCCGCGAAGATCCGTTCTTCTTCTTCAAGCCCAATGATGCCCTGGTGCCCGTGGCCGACGGCGAAACGGGTTCCATGGCGTATCCGTCCAAGACGTCCAACCTGCATCACGAGATCGAGCTGGTCGTGGCATTGGGCAAGGGCGGCGTCAACCTGTCGCTCGAAGAGGCCGCCGATTGCGTCTGGGGCTATGCCGTGGGCCTGGACATGACCCGCCGCGATCTGCAAGGCGAGGCCAAGAAACTGGGCCGCCCCTGGGAAGTGGGCAAGGGCTTCGAGCAGTCGGGCCCCATCGGCCCCATCCATCCGCGCAGCGCCACGGGCACGCTCGAGAAGAATGCGATCTGGCTGGACGTCAACGGCCAGCGCAGGCAGACGAGCACGCTGGACAAGCTGATCTGGAACGTGGCCGAATCCATCTCCTTCCTGTCGGGCCTGTTCGAGCTCAAGGCCGGCGACCTGATCTTCACCGGCACGCCCGAAGGCGTGGCCGCGGTGGTGAAGGGCGACGTGCTCGTGGGCGGCGTCGAAGGTCTGGGCGAACTGCGCGTGAAGATCGCCTGATCGCCTGATTGAAGCTGTTGCAAGCCGAGGACCCCGAAGAAATCCGAAGCGGGGGGCGGTCTACGCAGCCCCCCGGACGAGCATCGGAATTGCGCAGGGCAGCCTCGGCGACTCAAGAGCTCTAATTTCAGCGGTCTTTGCCGGTTGCCAGATCGCCGGCCGCCAGAAAATCCGCCACCTGGCGCAGCACCCTTTCTGGCTGCTCCCGGTGCGGCATGTGGCCCACGCCCGGCAGGATCGCGCGCTCGACCGGGCCGCCGCTGTGGCGCGCCATGAGATCGGGGTGCACTGTGGAACCGTACTCGTCGTCTTGGCCATGTATGGCCAGCGCCGGGCAGCGCACGCGCGCCAGAACCGGAACCAGCGACCAGGCGGCAAAGTCGGGATCCAGCCAGGTTTCGGTCCAGGCCTGGAGCACCCACCGCGCCTTGTCGCCGTGATAGCGGGCCAGGCGCTCCAACTGGGCCGGATCGCGGAACTGCTCGCGCGCCGCGCGAATGCCCGAGAGTGTGCGGTCTTCCGGAAAGACCTGCGCCGCGATGGTCACCAGCGCTTCGCTGCGATCGGCGAACTCGGCTGCGCACTGTATCGCCATGCCGCCGCCCACGCTGTGCCCCATCGTCACGCATCGCCGCACGCCGAGCTGCTCGAGCAGAAGCGCAAAGACGTCCGTCGCCTCTTCACGCACGAAATCCAGCGGCGGCCGCCCGGTGCGTGCATCGGAGCGGCCGAAGCCCAGTCTGTCGTAGGCGATGACCTCGCGGCCCGTGGCCCGGCTGAGCGCGGCGGGGAAGTCGCGCCACAGTTCCACGCTGCCCAGCGAATCGTGCATCAGCACGATGGGCGCAGCGGCGGGAGTGTCTGGCGGACACCAGCGGCGCGCGAAGATGCGCCCTTGGGGGTGGTCTAGCCATTGCTCGCGGCTGGTGGCGGGGGCTGTCATCGGGATTTCGGTCCTGGCGCAATACGAAACAGCCGAAATTTTGCGCTACTACGCCGCCGCGCTCAACTGCGCGGCCGGCCGGCGGGGCAGGAGCAGCGCGCCCAGGATCCCCAGCAGGGCGCTGAACATCACGTAGTAGATGGGCGCGAGCTTGCTGCCGGTGGCCTGCACCAGCCAGGTATTGACGAAGGGGGCCAGGCCGCCGAACACCATCACCGCGATGTTGTAGGTAAAGGCCGCGCCGGTGGAGCGGATGGCCACGGGGAAGACTTCGGTCATCACGACGGGGATGGTTCCCCAGAAAAAACTCATGAAGAAGGACACGCCGATCTCCAGCAGCAGCAGCGAGGCGAAAGAGGGCGCGGCGATGAGATGCACAAAGCACAGCAGGCCGACGGCGGCATAGGCGATGATCGAGGGAATGATCACGGCCCTGCGGCCGATCTTGTCCGACAGCCAGCCGGCCAATGGAAAGAAGACCAGGATGACCAGCGAAATCGGAAG
>CALGFL010000497.1 GCA_937881145.1 uncultured Bordetella sp. | reverse complement strand
CCGGGATTAATCTGCACACGGTCCTGCGGCCCGATTTGCTGAATCGAGCCGTCGGCGCGCTCGACAGAATTACGCCCCATCCTGCCCGCCGAGCCGCCCGCCAGGCCGAACGGCGCATAGAGGCGATTGTTGGACAGGATGGCCGCCGTCATGTCCTGCAGGAAGCGTATGCGGCGTATGCCGCCATTGCCGCCACGGTAGCGGCCCGCGCCGCCCGATCCCTCGCGTATCGCATACGAATCCAGCCTCACCGGAAAGCGCAGCTCCAGCACCTCGGGATCGGTCAGGCGCGAATTGGTCATGTGCGCCTGAACGACCGACGTGCCGTCAAAGCCGTCGTCATACGGTCCCGTCGCGTCGATGCGCGCAGGCGCGGCGCCCGTGCCGCCCGAAATCGTCTCGTAGTACTGGTAGCGCTCGTTGCCGAAGGTGAAGTTGTTCATCGTGCCCTGGCTTGCCGCCAGCACGCCCAGTGCGCCGTACAGTGCGTTGACCACGCACATTGACGTCTCGACGTTGCCCGCCACCACCGAGGCCGGCGGCCGGGGACGCAGCATGGAGCCTTCCGGCACGATGATCTTGATGGGCTTGAGGCAACCCGCGTTCATGGGGATCTCGTCGTCGACCAGCGTGCGGAACACATACAGCACCGCCGCCACCGAGATCGAGCCGGGCGCGTTGAAGTTGTTCTCCAGCTGTGCCGACGTGCCGGTGAAATCCACCTCTGCCGTGCGGGCCACGGCATCGACCCGGACGGCCACCTTGATGACCGCGCCGTTGTCCAGCGGATATTCGTAGCTGCCGTCCTTGAGCACCGAAATCACGCGGCGCACGGCCTCTTCGGCGTTGTCCTGCACGTGCCCCATGTAGGCGCGAACCACATCCAGGCCGAAGTGGCTGCACATCTTCAGCAACTCATGTACGCCCTTCTCGTTGGCAGCGATCTGGGCCTGCATGTCGGCGATGTTCTGGTCGGGATTGCGGGCGGGCCATCGGCCCGATGCCAGGATGTCGCGCGCGGCGGCTTCGCGGAATTCGCCGTCGCGCACCAGCTGGAAGTTGGTAAAGAGCACGCCCTCTTCATGCACCGTGCGCGAATTGGGCGGCATGGAACCCGGCGTCGTGCCGCCGATGTCCGCATGATGACCGCGCGAACCCACGTAGAACAGGATCTCCTTGCCGTCGTGGTCGAACACGGGCGTGATCACCGTCAGGTCGGGCAGGTGCGTGCCGCCGTTGTAGGGATCGTTGACCACGTAGGTGTCGCCCGGACGCATGCGGCCGGCGTTCTCGCGCATGACGGTCTTGATGGACTCGCCCATCGAGCCCAGATGCACCGGCATGTGCGGCGCGTTGGCGATGAGATTGCCTTGCGCATCGAAGATCGCGCAGGAGAAATCCAGGCGCTCCTTGATGGTGACCGAATAGGCGGTGTTCTGCAGGCGATAGCCCATCTGCTCGGCGATGGACATGAAGAGGTTGTTGAACACCTCCAGCATGATCGGGTCGACGTCGGTGCCGATGGCGCGGCGCTGCGCGCGTGGCGCCACCCGCCTGAGCACCAGATGGTCCAGCTCGGTGACGCGCGCTTCCCAGCCGGGCTCGACCACGGTAGTCTGGTTGGGCTCGGAAATGATGGCGGGCCCCTGCATCACGTCGCCGGGGGCCGTGTCCTCACGCACATACAGAGGCGTTTCGTGCCAGGCGCCGCCGCTGAACATGCGCACGGTCTGGCGCGGCTTAAAAGCGCCCGAGCGTACGCGCTTGACCGGCGTCTCGGCGCCGGTCTCGCCGCCGCCGGTCGCTTCCACCGAGAGGGTTTCCACGACCAGCTCGCGCCCGGGCATGAGGAAGGAATAGCGCTGGCGGTAGGCGGCCTCGAAAGCCGCGCGCGCTTCGTCCGGGCTGCCCCAGGGCACTTCCAATGCCGTATCGGTGCCGCGGTACTTCAGGTGCAAGCGACGCTGCACGCGGATCTCGTCGGCGCGCACCTGCTGGCGCAGCAGCTCGCCCTCGGCCTGCGCGGCCAGCTCGTCCAACCCCGCGGCCAGCTCGGGCACGAGTTCGGGCGACAGCACTTTTTCCACGGTCCTTTGCCGCATCTCGGTCTGGTTGGCCAGGCCCATGCCGTAGGCCGACAGCACTCCCGCCAGGGGATGCGCATACACCGTGCTCATGCCCAGGGCATCGGCCACCAGGCAGGCATGCTGCCCGCCCGCGCCGCCGAATACGGTGAGCGCGTAATCGGTCACGTCGTGCCCGCGCTGCACCGAGATGCGCTTGATGGCCTCGGCCATGCTGCCCACGGCGATCTCCAGAAAGCCTTCGGCCAACTGTTCGGGCGTCATTTCGCGGCCGGTCTCGCGGCGCACCTGCCCGGCCATCTCGGCAAAGCGCCGTGCCGCGGCTTCGCGATCCAGCGGCTGGTCGGCGCCCGGGCCGAACACCTTGGGAAAGAAATCGGGCTGGATTTTGCCCAGCAATACGTTGCAGTCGGTCACGGCCAGCGGACCACCGCGCCGGTAGCAGGCCGGTCCCGGATTGGCGCCGGCCGAATCCGGCCCCACGCGCAGACGCGAGCCGTCAAAGTGCAGGACGGACCCGCCTCCGGCAGCCACGGTATGGATGCTCATCATGGGCGCGCGCATGCGCACGCCGGCCACGCTGGTTTCGAACTCGCGCTCGAACTCGCCCGCGTAGTGCGACACGTCGGTCGAGGTGCCGCCCATGTCGAAGCCGATCACGCGGCCAAAGCCTGCCTGCTCGCTGGTGCGCACCATGCCCACGATGCCGCCGGCCGGGCCGGACAGGATCGCGTCCTTGCCGCGAAAGCGATGCGCGTCGGTCAAGCCGCCCGAGGACTGCATGAACATGAGGCGTATGCCCGGCAGCTCGCCCGCCACCTGGTTCACGTAGCGCCGCAGTATCGGCGACAGATAAGCGTCGACCACGGTGGTGTCGCCGCGCGACACGTACTTGATGAGCGGACTCGCCTCGTGCGAGACGGACACCTGCGCGTAGCCGATCTCGCGCGCGATTTCGGCCGCCCGCATTTCATGCGCGGACTCGATCCAGGCATGCATGAAGACGATGGCCACGGCGCGCAGGCCGCGGTCATAGGCCGCCTGCATGTCGCGCCGCAGTGCGGCTTCGTCCAGCGGGCTCACCACGCGGCCCGAGGTGTCCAGCCGCTCGTCGGCCTCGATCACCGATTCGTAGAGCATCTCGGGCAATATCACGTGGCGATCAAACAGGCGCGGCCGGTTCTGATAGGCGATGCGCAGCGCATCGCGAAAGCCGCGCGTGGTCACCAGCAGCGTGGGCTCGCCCTTGCGCTCCAGCAGCGCATTGGTAGCCACCGTGGTGCCCATCTTCACGCAATCCACCAGTTCGGCCGGCACGGGCCGATCGGGCGCGATGCCCAGCAGCTTGCGTATGCCCGCCACCGCCGCGTCGCGATACTGCTCGGGGTTTTCGGACAGCATCTTGGCCGTGGCCGTGCTGCCGTCGGGCCTGCGCGCCACGATGTCGGTGAACGTGCCCCCACGATCAATCCAGAATTGCCATTTCATAACGTTATGCGCCAAAAAAGGTTGCAAGAGCCCTGGGGCGGCGGCTGAGCCGTCGTCCCGGGAAAAAAAGGAAAGGTTTGAACGGGCCCGACACGGGCCGTGGTTTACATGCCTAGATACGCTTTGCGCACCTCATCGGACGCCGCCAATTCGGCGGCATCCCCCGACAGGGCGATCCGCCCGCTTTGCATCACATAGGCCCGCTTGGCAGCTTCCAGCGCCTGCGCCATGTTCTGTTCCACCAGCAGCACCGTCACCGCGCTCTGGCGATTGAGCTCGATCAAGGCGTCGAACACCTGCTCGACCAATAGCGGCGACAGGCCCAGGCTGGGCTCGTCGATCAGCAAAAGCCGCGGCCCGCTCATCAGGGCCCGGCCTATGGCCAGCATCTGCCGCTCGCCGCCCGACATGGTGCCGGCCAATTGTTCGCGGCGTTCCTGCAGCCGCGGGAACAGCCGATACACGTGTTCCAGCCGCTGCCGGCAGACGGATTCGTCGCGCACCGTATAGGCGCCCAGCCGCAGGTTCTGCTCTACCGGCTGGCGGGCAAACACGCGCGCACCTTCGGGAATCATGGCGATGCCCTGTGCGACCAGTTTCTCCGGCGGAGTGCCGGTGATGTCGCGCCCTTCGAAGATCACGCGGCCGCTCTTTGGCTTGACCGCGCCGATGATGGCCATGAGCGTGCTGGACTTGCCCGCTCCGTTCGCGCCCAGCAGCGCCGTGATCTCTCCGGGACGCACTTCCAGCGATACGTCCTGCACGGCCTGCACCCCGCCGTACGACACGTGCAGGCCTTCGATTTTGAGCATCGGCTCAGACACGGTGTTTTCTCCCCAGATAGGCTTCGATCACGGTCGGGTTGCGCACGATCTCGGCCGGCGGCCCCTCGGCGATCATCTGCCCGAAATTCAGCACCAGCACGCGCTGGGCCAGGCGCATCACCACCTCGAGCACGTGCTCGACGATGACCAGCGTCACGCCCTTGGCATGGATGCCGCGCAGTATCTCCGCCAGAGCGATGGCCTCGGTGGGATTCAGACCGCCCGCCACTTCGTCGAGCAGCAGCATGCGCGGCTCGGTGGCCAGCGCGCGCGCCAGCTCCACGCGCTTTTGCCCGGCCACGTTCAGTTCGGATGCCCTGACGTCGGCGCGCTCGGCCAGCCCCACCAGCTCGAGCACGCGGGCGGCTTCGCGGCGCGCGTCGTCCAGCCGGGCATGGCGCAGCATGGCGCCGACCATGGCGTTCTCCAGCACCGTCATCTGGCCGAAATTGCGCGGGATCTGGTAGGTGCGCGCCAGCCCCATGGCGGCGACCTGCTCGGGCTTCTTGCCCGCCAGCGGCGCGCCGTTGAATTGCACCGTGCCCGAGGTGGGCTCGTGGTGCCCGGCCAGGCCGTTGAACAAGGTACTCTTGCCCGCCCCGTTGGGGCCGATGATGGCAATGATTTCGCCAGCGTCGACGGACAGCGAGATGTCCTTGTTGGCGACCAG
>CALGFL010000496.1 GCA_937881145.1 uncultured Bordetella sp. | reverse complement strand
GTGCTGACGATGGCCGATCCGGTTCTGGATCTTTTCCTCTTTGCCGGCGAACCTGGCGAGATTCTCAATCAATACACGGCGCTGACGGGCCGCGCCGGCCAGCCCGTGCTGTGGGCGATGGGCACCTGGCTGCAGCAGGCGCAAGGCGAGACGCCCGAGCAGACGGCTGCCCTGGTCGAACGCCTGCGTACCGAGCAGATCCCGTTGGATGCGGTGTCGCTTGCGCTGCCGGCGGCCTGGGGCTTCCAGTCCGACAAGTCCGCGCTCGAGTGGGACGCCCAGCGCTTCCCCGATCCCAAGCAGATGCTGGCGCTGTTCCAGAAGCACCATGTGCACGTGTCCGCGTCGTGCCTGCCGGCCGTGCTCCAGGGCACCATCCTGTTCGAAGAACTGGAAGACCGCGGCTGGCTGCTGGCCAGGGACGAAGGCGGCGCGCAGGTATTCGACGGCTGCGCGGCCACGGGCGGTCGCGCCTATGGCCTGCTCGACCTGACGCACCGCGACGCCTACAACCTGTGGGTGGACCGCCATCGCCAGTTGATGGAAGACGGCCTGGGCGCACCGGCCTGCAGCACGCAGATCGACATTCCCGACGGCGTGAGCGCCCGTAGCGGTGAAAGCGGCGCATCGCTGCGCACGCAGTATCCCTTCCTGGCGCGCCGCGCTCTGTTCGACGCCGTGGCGGGCCATAAGGTGCCGCCGGAAGGCGTGATTCCCAGCACCGACCTCTTCCCCGCCGCCCAGCGCCTGCCCTGGCAAACCGGGCCGCAAGTGCCCAACACCTGGGACGGCCTGGAGCACAGCCTGCGTACCTCGCTGTCCGTCGGCGCCAGCGGCGTGCCGGTGCAGACGCACAACATCGGCTCGGTCGCCGCCGCGCTCGACGGCATGGACGCCGAGCTCTACCTGCGCTGGCTCGCCATGGGCGTGTTCTCCGCCAATTTCAGCTTCCAGGGCATCGAGGGCCTGATGCCCTGGGCTTTTGGCGCGCAAACGCTGGGCCATGCGCGCACCTGGATGAACTGGCGCTACCGCCTCATTCCCTATGTGCTCGGCGCCATCGAAGACGCCGCGCGCACGGGCCTGCCGGTACAGCGCTCCATGGCCATGTCCTTCCCCAACGACGCCGACGCGCATGCCTGGGATCTGCAATACCTGCTGGGCCCGGCCCTGCTGGTGGCGCCGATCACCAAGCCGGGCAGCGAGGTCAAGGTCTACCTGCCCAAGGGCGAGGCCTGGTGGGATCTGAACACGGGCCATCGCTACGAAGGCGGCACGGTCTGGACGCTGACCTGCAGTCCCGAGCAATATCCGGTCTTCGGCCGCGAAGGCCATATGCTCTGCCTGGGTCCGCTGGCCCAACACGCCGGCGAATTCAACTCGGCGCGCATCCTGGACGAGGTCTGGATGTTCGGCATGCCGATGCACAATCCGGTCGTGATGCGCAACAAGATCCGCGTGATGCAGATGCAAGGGTCCAGCTACATCAAGGGGCTGGAAGGCTTGCGGATTCTGCCGTCCGAAGGACTCGAAGTGAAGCGGCGCGGGGCTGAAGTGCGGATTTCTCACGCGCGGTGAGTGAGATTCTTAGGGCGCTTCGGTTGAGTTCTCAAGACGCCGAGGCTGCCCTGCGCAATTCCGATGCTCGCCCATCGGGCGAGCTCGGAACTCCCCGCAGTCCTGTCGCCAGCGGCTCAAGAACTCAAAAAATCACATCCGCCATCCGAGATTGAAAAAGATCGACGACCCCTGCGTGCTATAGCCTTCCACCAGCGTGTACTGCCTGTTGAACACGTTATTCCAGCGCATGCTCAATTCGACGTTGGGCGTGAGGTCGTAAGCGGCCGTGAGATTGATCAACCCGTAGCCACCCACACTGCTGCCGTCGCTCTGTTGACGCTTGCCCGACAGCACCCATTCGGCGCCCACGCGCCAGCCATCATCCAAGCGCTTCTCGCCCGACAGACGCAGCATGCGCCGCGTGCGCAGCGGCAGCACCTGTCCGGTCGCGTTGTTGCGCGGGCGGCTCAGATCCAGGCTGGCCTTCAGCGTGGCGGAGCCGAACTGCTGCGCGGCCATCAGCGTGACGCCGCTCAACGTGGCGCTGCCCACGTTGACGGGCATATACGTGCCGTAGGGGTTGGACGGATCGGAGAGCTGATCGACGATGAGATTGCTGACGCGGTTGCGGTAATACGTGATGCTGGCTTCGGTCGAGCCTTGCAGATAGCGCAGCCTGGCCTGGACATTGTGCGAACGCTCGGGCTGCAGAGCGGGGTTGCCGACGTAGCTGCCGCCCGTATTGGGCCAATACAGCTCGGCCAGGGTCGGCGCCCGAAAGCCCGTGCTGCCCGTCAGCGATCCGCGTATCGAAGGCGTGAAGTCGTAGCCGTAGCTCAAGGCGCCGGTGGTCTGGCTGCCCAAGCCCGAGGGACGGTCGCGGCGCAGGCTCGCTTGCAGGTGATGCGCGCCGAAAGTACCCGCGTAACCCAGGTAATAGGCATCGGTGGTGCGGCTCGCGCCGGGATAGCCGACGACGCTCGCGGGCGAGGTGGCGGAGTCGACGATGGCGCCCGAGGCCGATTGGTACAGATGATCGTAGCCCACGGTCAGAGTCTGATTCCGGGCCAGCGTGAAATCGTTCTGCCAGGAAAGCTGGTTTTCCCAGGTATTGAAAAAGCTCGCGCCGGGCGCGTTCTGCCACAGTGTGTTGTTTGTCGCGCGGCCCAGGCGCAGCGTGCTTTTCCAGTAATCGGCCAACTGGTTGGTGCTGACCATCGAATAGCCCCGCAGCGTCTGGATGCGCTGGTCGCCGAACCACGGCTGGCCCGCGTCGTAGTCGCCGTAGATGCGCGAACGGTAGTACTGCAATTGCAGCGTCTGGCCGGGCTGCCAGGCGTAGCCCAGCGAACCGGAGAAATCGTATTGGGTGTAGCCGTCCTTGTCGGGGTTGTAGTCGGGGTTGCCCGGCCGGGTGGCATTGACGCCGGTGCTTTTCGCACGGCCTATTGCCAGGGTGTAGATCCAGCCGTTGTCGTCGATGCCCGATACGCCGGCGTTGTAGCGCGTGGTGCCCCGGCTGCCGATGCCGAAATTGGTCCAGGCCGACGTGGCCTTGGGCGTGTCCGGCTGCGTGATGAGGTTGACGACGCCGCCGACGGCGCCGGAGCCATACAGGCTGCTGGCCGGGCCGCGCAGAATCTCCACGCGCTGCAGGCTATCGGGCGGGATGGCGGCGAGCGCATTGCTGTCGATGCGCATGCCGTTGAGCAGTACCAGGGTGTCATTGCCGCCCGCGCCGCGCATGAA
>CALGFL010000495.1 GCA_937881145.1 uncultured Bordetella sp. | reverse complement strand
GTTACAAGCGGGTCATCGAAGATGCGCACCGACGCGGCTTGCGCATCTTCGGCTGCACGCTGACGCCAGCAGCGCTGCCCCCCGAACGCGCCGCCTTGCGCGAGTCGGTCAACCAGTGGATACGTCACGGCGGCGGGTTCGACGGCGTCGTCGATTTCGACGCGGCGCTGCGCGATCCGCGGCACCCCGCCCGATTGCTGCCGGCCTACAACAGCGGCGACGGCATCCATCCCAGCGATGCCGGCTATGCCGCCATGGCCAAGGCCGTACCGCTGACGCGCCTGCGCGACATTTTGTCGCACCCATAGCCGTGTAAAACCGCAAAAACGCGGACCGCGACGCATCGAACGGAATTAAAATCCTGACTGCTTCATCTTTCTGGTCAAACGCGCCCATCATGCGCTTCATTTCTTCCTGCGCCGCCAAGCACGTCCTGGCCGGCCTGCTGCTGGGAACCCTGTCGTACCACACGGCGGCCCGGGCAATCGAAAATCCCGTCATCGTCCTCGACTCGGCCGAGGCTCAACTCACCCTCATCGATCAGAACTCGCGCCAGGTCGTGAGCACCCTGCCCACGGGCAAGGAGCCTCACCACCTCATGATCACGCCGGACCACAAGTCCCTGATCGTGGCCAATTCGGTTTCCAACAGCCTGATGTTCCTCGACCCGCGCACCTGCAAGCAGCAGGGCACGCTGGAGGGTATCGACGACCCCTATCAACTGGGCTTCTCGCCGGACCGAAAATGGTTCGCCACCGCGGCCCTGCGCCTGGACCGCGTGGACATCTACCACTATGACGGCAAGAACTTCACCGTCGCCAGGCGCATTCCATTGAGCAAGACCCCGAGCCACCTGACTTTCAGTTCCGACTCGCGCTACGTCTTCGTCACCCTGCAGGACTCCGGCGAGCTGGTCGCCATCGATCTGCCCACCCAGACGGTGAAGTGGCGCATGCAACTGGGCAAGGCGCCGGCCGGCGTCTGGATGACGCCGGGCGACAAATACCTGCTGGTCGGCATGACCGGCGAAGACGACGTCGTCGTGGTCGACTGGCGCAATCAAAAAATCGTCAAACGCATCGAAACCGGGCGTGCCGCGCACAATTTCCGCTGGCTGGACGACGGCCGGCATGTCGCGGTCAGCAACCGGGTATCCAACACCATCAGCATCATCGACTACAACACGCTCACCAAGACAGGCGACATCACGGGCCTCATGCCCGGGCCGGACGACATGGCGCTCTCGGCCGACAAACGCTACCTGTGGGTCACGTTCCGCTTCTCGCGCCATGTCGGCGTGATAGATCTGAGCACACGCAAGCTGATCGCCACCATCAAGGTGGGGCGCTCGCCCCACGGCATCTATTTCGAGAATCAGGCTCCGTTCCTGAGCCCGAACGCCAACTGATCTCGCCCGTACGCTCATGCACAGCCTGATCTCCCTACTCGATGACGCCGTCGGCGCGGTGCAGACCTGGACGTTCGTCGATCTGGTGCAGCCGCTCCTGTACAAATTCGGGCTCATGGGCTACGACGAAGACACCTACGACGCGCTCTACTGGGTCATCGTCAACGTATTCCAGGTCCTGGCGAGCTACGCCTTGCTGCGCCCCTTGGAAGCCTGGCGTCCGCTCGAAGCCTGGCGCGATCGCATCCAGACCCGCTCCGACATCCTCTACACCTGGATCGCCAAGCTGGGCCTGCTCAACATCGTGTTCTTCTTCATGCTGCAGCCCGTATTCAACCATCTGCAAAGCCTGGTCTCGGTCTACAACGTACCCAATATCGACCTGGACCAACTCTGGCCCGGCGTCACCGACCAGCCGCTCGTCGCCTTCCTGATCTATCTGATCGCGCTGGACTTCGCCGG
>CALGFL010000494.1 GCA_937881145.1 uncultured Bordetella sp. | reverse complement strand
GTGCGTGCCGGTGATGTCGCTGCCCTTGAAGGCCGGACCTTTGTCGCCGCAAGCGGTCAACGTCCAGGGCATGGCCAGCGCCAAGGTGCTCCACGCCGCGACGCGCAATGCGCGGCGGCGGCCGGGGAATATCGGTTCTTTCATCGGCATCACACCAGCAGCAAGCCGACCCAGTGGTCCATCAGCAAGGCGGCGAACAATAACGACAGGTACACGATGGAATAGCGGAACAGGCGGCGCGCCTGCGCGTCGCTGTAGTGCCGGTACAGGCGCCAGGCATGCCGCAGGAACAGGCCGCTCAGCACCACCGCGCACAGCAGATAGGGCCAGCCGTTCATGTGAACCGCATAGGGCAGTAGCGAGACGATGAACAAGCCCACGCTATAGAGCAGGATCTGCAGCTGGGTATGGCGGCGGCCGTGCGTGACCGGCAGCATGGGCAGTCCGGACTTGACGTAGTCCTGCTCGCGATAAAGGGCCAGAGCCCAGAAATGCGGCGGCGTCCAGACGAAGATGATGAGCACCAGCAGCCAGGCCTGTGCCGGCACGGCATTGGCCACCGCCGCCCAGCCCAGCGCCGGCGGCATGGCGCCGGCCAGGCCGCCGATGACGATGTTCTGCGAGGTGTACGGCTTGAGCAGGACCGTGTAGATGATGGCGTAGCCCACGAAGGTGGCGAAGGTGAGCCACATGGTGAGCGGGTTGACCAGCAGGTAGAGCACCAGCATGCCCGCCCCGCCCAGCAGGCCCGACAGCCCGAGGACATGGAAGGACGAGATGGTGCCCTGGGCCGTGGCGCGGCGCGACGTGCGCGCCATGCGGGCGTCGACTTCCTGCTCGATGAGGCAATTGATGGCGAAGGCCGCGGCGGCCAGGAGCCAGATGCCCAGTACACCGTAGATCACGTGGTCCCAGCGCGGCAGGCCGGGCACGGCCAGGAACATGCCGATGACCGCGCAGAAAACAGCCAGCTGGGTAACCCGGGGTTTGGTCAACACCCGGTATTGGCGCAGCAGGCCTTGCGATGAGTGAGTAGCAGCGGCGGTCATGATCGCGCTAGTTTAGCCCGCAGATGTTACCGGCGCCCCGCCGGCCGTGCCCAGGCGGACCCGGATCAGGACCATGACCAGCGTGATGGCCGCCGCCCCGCCCGTATGCAGCACGGCCACGGCCAGGGGCCATTGGAAGAAGATGGTGGTGAGCCCGGTGCACAGCTGCGCCGCCAGCAGGCACAGCAGCAGCGTGGCCGGCCCGCGCAGCCCAGCCTCGGCACGTAATCGCCAGGCCAGGGGCACCAGATAGAGAAAGACGATGAAAGCGAAATTGCGGTGCGTCCAGTGGATGGCCGTCAGCGCCGATTGGGAAATCGCCTGGCCCGAAGGCAGTTCGCCCAGGGCGCGGATCAGCGAGAAACCGTCGCGGAAATCCATCGGAGGCACCCAGGCGCCGTGGCACATGGGAAAGTCCATGCAGGCCAGCGCGGCGTAATTGGTGCTGACCCAGCCGCCCAGCAGGATCTGCAGCGACACGAGCAGCAATCCGGCCGTCACCCAGGGCTTGAGCCGCCTGGCCGCCGCGGCCAGCGCCAGATGCGGCTTTTCGCGCGCGGCCAATGCGGTCAGCAGCCCCAGCACGATCAGGCCTATGGCCAGGTGCGCCGTCACCACCACGGGCATGAGCCGGTGCGTGACCGTCCAGGCGCCGAAGGCACCCTGCAGGCACACGGCCGCCAGGGTCGCGGTGGCCAGGGCCGGCGAGCGGCCCAGGTGGCGGCGATAGCGCCAGGCCATGTAGAGAATGGCGATGATCAGGCAGCCGAGCGTGGCACCCGCATAGCGGTGCACCATCTCGATCCAGGCCTTGGACAGGGAAACCGGCCCATAAGGCATGGCGCGCACGGCCTGGTCGATCTCGGGCAGCGAGCCCAGGGGCGAGGTGCTGCCGTAGCAGCCCGGCCAGTCGGGGCAGCCCAGCCCGGCGTCCGTCAGGCGCACGAAGGCGCCGAACATGATCAGATCGAGGGTCAGGAACCAGGTCAGGAAGACCAGCTTGCGATAGAGGCGGGTAATGCGGTCCATGCCCGCATTTTTGCATAGCCGCCTGACGCAATGCGGAATGCGGCGGGCGCGCGTGCTGCACGCGCCTGCTGCACGCGCATTAAAATCCACGCCATCATGCATTCCATTCCGTCCACCCGCCTCACGCCCCTGTACGACACCCTGCGCGCCCGCGCCAGCGAGCCGCCGCCCGAACAGGCCCTGCCGCTGGACCTGGCCGGCCACCGCTGCGGCTGGATCACCCGCGCAGCCCAGGAGGCCCTGCGCAAGGCCGATTTGACCGTTTCCGAGGACGGCATCGTGCGCCTGCTGCCGGGCCGGCCGCCCGGCACGGAACTGGACGCCGCGCTGGCGCACGTGGCGCAAGTCCTGCGCGAAGCCGGGTGCCTGCGCGGCTGGCGCAACGAGTTGCTCGACATCCGCGCCGACGGCGAATGGCTGGGCACGATCGAACGCACCGCCATGCGCCCCCTGGGCCTGCTCACCCGCGCCGTGCACCTGAACGCCTGGACGCCCGACGGCCGCCTGTGGGTCGCCCGCCGCGCGCTCGACAAAGCCACCGATCCCGGCATGTGGGACACACTGGTCGGCGGCCTGGTCAGCAGCGGCGAAAGCCTGGACCTCGCCCTGGTGCGCGAATGCGGCGAAGAAGCCGGCCTGGATGCGCCCGACCTGCAAAGCCGCGGCCCGCTGCGCACCACCCTGCGCCTGCACCGCCGCCTGCCCGAGGGTTATCAGGTGGAAGACCTGCTGGCGAGCCGCTGCGTGCTCGAGCCCGGCGTGCAGCCGGCCAATCGCGACGGCGAAGTCATGGAGATCGCCGCCATGCCGGTGGACGAGGTCGTCGGCCTGGTCGAGGCGGACGAATTCACACTGGAAGCCGCCCTGGTCATCGTCGAGGAATTGCTGCGCGCGGGCTGAGCGCTGCCCGCGCGATGCGGCGGCAGCGTTACGTCGCCGCGCCGTCCGGCGAAGGCTGCTGCGAGAACTGCTTCCACACTTCGATGGCGCGCATGCGCTGCTTGGCCACCACCTCGATGCGCGCGCGCAGATCGACATCCTGGCCCAGCAGCGCGTCGAAATCCCGCGCCGACAGCATCAGCAGCTTGCTGTAGCCCAGCGAGGTCACGCGGGGTGTGACCTGCCGCTCGCCCAGCAAAGCCAGCTCGCCGAAGAACTCGCCGCTGCCCAGCTCGACCGCCGTGCCGTCGGGCAGATGCACGGCCACGGCGCCCGACGCCACGAAGCACATGGACTCGCCGTAGCTGCCGCGCTCCAGGATGGGTTGATCCGGCAAGGCCAGGCGTGGCCGCAGCAGGCGGCCGATGGCGCGCAGCGACTCGGCGCTCAGGCCTTCGAACAGCGGCACCCGCTTGATCAGGTCGGCCGCCCCCATTTCCATGTCCAGCGGCGGATGCCGATCGATGTGCCGCCAGCGGCTCTCCAGTTGCTGGATCAGGTCGGCATAGACTTCGCCGCCGATCAGGAATTGATCTTGCATGGTGCCGTAGCGGCGCCGCTCGAGCTCGCGCGCGACCCGGCCCAGATAGCTTTCCTGCAGCCACTGCGCGTAGGACGGATATTGCAGATTGAGCGCCTGTATGGCGTTCTCGATCAGATTGAGGCGGCGCTGGTGGATATCGACGATGCGCTGGGCCACCTCCTCGCCCAGCAGCGGCCCGAGTTCGTCGTGGGCAAACTTGATGAGGTGCTGCACCACCGAGCGCTTGGTCATCAGCGCGGCGAAACGCTGCGCCAGTTCGTGCGCCAGCCATCCCTGCCAGCCGAACAGGTCGTACATGCGCAGAGCGATGCGAAAGCTGCGGCCGTAGCGCACGTCGGCCTCGATGGCCGCTTCGAGCCCCGGCAGGCCATGCGAACGGATCGAGTCTTCCAGCCGCTCGGCGCGCGCCAGCAAGGTTTCGGCCATGCGCCAGTCGACGATCTGCGCCTTGAGGATGTCGAAGAACATTTCCTGTTCGCGCAGCGCCACGGTGGCCAGGCCCACCCGCACGCGCTGCTCGACGGTCAGCTGGGCCGCTTGCGCGTCCTGCACGCTGGCCAGGCTGGCGTCGAACACGGCGTGGATGCGCCCGCTGGCCTCGCCGCCGATATGGTCGGTGCGCGCGATCTCGTCGGTGCGCTGCTGCAGGTCTTCGAGCGCAATGGTGAGCGCCTGGTTGCGCAGGCTGCGCTCCATGGGCGAGAGCTGGTTCAGGCCCAGCATGCCGATCAGCCAGCGCAGTGTCGTGCCGTTGATGAAGAGCGTCATCAGCACGAAGCCCGTGGTGGCCACGCCCACGAACTGGCGCACGGACTCGGGGATCGCGTCCTTCTCGATCACCGCCAGCGCCAGCGCCAGCGACACGGCCCCGCGCAGGCCGCCCCACAGCATCACGGCCTTGTACGAATTGCTGACCCGGGCGCTCATGCGCATCATGCGCAGCCACGGCCGGAGGCTGAACACCACCACGGCGCGCGCGGCCCGCGTGGCGGCGCCCCCCCCCAGCACCCTCCGTCTCTCGACCCAGCCGGCCTGGGCCCTCCTGCGCGGGCTCCGCATCGCCGCCCGCCGGCC
>CALGFL010000493.1 GCA_937881145.1 uncultured Bordetella sp. | reverse complement strand
ATCAGGTCGAAGAGCTTGATCGCCAGGTTGGGATCGTGGCCCTTGTTCTTGGCGCCCTCTTCGAACTTGACGCGCTCCTTGGCCATTTCTTCGGGCTTTTTCTTGCCCATGGCCCGGCGCAGCAGGTCGGCGCCGCCGAGCGAGTAGCCGCCGATGATCTGCGAGATCAGCATCACCTGTTCCTGGTAGACGATGACCCCGTAGGTGCTCTTGAGCGTGCTTTCCAGGTCGGGGTGGAAATAATCCACCTCGGCGCGGCCATGCTTGCGGTTGACGAAGTCATCGACCATGCCCGATTCGAGCGGGCCCGGCCGGTACAAGGCGAGCACGGCGATGATGTCTTCGAAGGTGCTGGGCTTGAGCTTCTTGAGCAGCTCCTTCATGCCGCGGCCTTCGAGCTGGAAGACCGCGGTGGTGTTGGCGTCGCAGAGAATCTTGTAGGCCGCCGGATCGTCCAGCGCCAGCGCCATGATGTCGAAGTCGCGCTGGTTCTCGTTGAACTGGCGCACGTAGCGCACGGCCCAATCCAGAATGGTGAGGTTGCGCAGGCCCAGGAAGTCGAATTTGACCAGGCCGGCGGCTTCGACGTCGTCCTTGTCGAACTGCGAGACCGCGCTGTTCTCCTGCCCCGGCTGGCAGTACAGCGGGCAGAAGTCGGTGAGCCTGCCCGGCGCGATCAGCACGCCGCCGGCGTGCATGCCGATGTTGCGCGTCAGGCCTTCGAGCGGGCGGGCCAGGTCGACCAAGCCGCGCACTTCTTCTTCCTGCTCGTAGCGTTCCTTGAAGGCGGGCTCGTCCTTGAGCGTGCGGTCCAGCGTCCAGGGATCGGCCGGGTTGAAGGGAATGAGCTTGGAGAGCCCGTCGCAGAAGGTGTAGGACATGTCCAGCACGCGGCCGGTGTCGCGCACCACGGCCTTGGCGCCCAGGGTGCCGAAAGTGGCGATCTGGCTGACGGCGTCGCGGCCGTATTTGGACTTGACGTAGTCGATGACGCGTTCGCGGTTGTCCTGGCAGAAGTCGATGTCGAAGTCGGGCATGGACACCCGCTCCGGATTGAGGAAGCGCTCGAACAGCAGGTCGTAGCGGATGGGATCCAGGTCGGTGATGCCCAGCGCATAGGCCACCAGCGAACCCGCGCCCGAGCCCCGGCCCGGGCCCACCGGCACGCCGTTCTGCTTGCCCCAGTTGATGAAGTCCTGCACGATCAGGAAGTACCCGGGGAACTTCATGTCGATGATGATCTTGCATTCCCAGCGCAGGCGCTCGTAGTACATCTCGCGCTTGCTTGCCCGCTCGACCTCGTCGGGAAAGAGGAAGGCCAGGCGCTTTTCCAGGCCTTCTTCGGAGAGCTGGACCAGATAGTCGTCGAGCGACACGCCTTCGGGCGTGGGAAAGATGGGCAGCTGCGGCTTGCCCAGCGTGAGCGTGAGATTGCAGCGGCGCGCGATCTCGACCGTGTTGGCGAGCGCCGAAGGCACGTCGGCGAAGCGCCGCGCCATGTCTTCGGAGCCGAGCAGGTATTGATCCTGCGTGAAGCGGCGCACGCGGCGCGGGTTGGCCAGCACTTCGCCTTCGGCAATGCAGACGCGCGCTTCGTGGGCCTGGAATTCTTCCTGGGCCAGGAATTCGACCGGATGCGTGGCGACCACCGGCAGGCCGGCCTGGGCTGCCAAACGCATGGCGGCCTGCGTGTAGGCCTCGTCGCCGTCCTGGCCGGCGCGCTGCAGTTCGATGTAATAGGCACCGGGGAACATCGCGCCCCAATGCCGCGCCAGCGACAAGGCCGCGGCGGCGTTGCCGGCATCGAGCGCGTAACCCACGTCGCCCGCGCGGCCGCCCGACAGGACGATCAGGCCTTGCTTGCCATCGAGCCATTCGCGGCGGATCTCGGCCCTGCCCCTGGACTGGTTCTGCAGATAGGCCTGCGTGAGCAGCTCGCAAAGATTGAGGTAGCCGCGGTGGTTGCGCACCAGCAGCAAAACGCGAAAAGGCTTTTCGGGATCGTCCTCGTTTTCGAGCCAGACGTCGCAGCCGGCCAACGGCTTGACCCCGGCGCCGCGCGCCGCCTTGTAGAACTTGATCAGGCCGAAGAGATTGGACAGATCGGTGAGCGCCACCGCGGGCTGGCCCAGCTTGGCCACGCGCTTGACCAGATCGGGTATGCGGATGAGGCCATCGACGACCGAGAACTCGGAATGCACGCGCAGGTGCACGAAGGCGGGCGGGAGGGAAGCGATGACGTCTGACATAAGGGAAGATTGTACTCAGCCCGCCTCCCGCGGGCGGCTACGGCAAAGCCATGATGCCCGGCAAGGCAAGCAGCCCCGACAATCGGGCGAAGGCGATCTTGTCCGCGCCGACTTCGGCCGTCGGCATGAGGAAATTCATCGTGCCCAGGCAGACGCCGCGTGCCACCAGCGGCACGTTGATGACCGATTTCAGGCCCAGCGCTTCGATGGCCCGGTGGTCGTCGAACGACTGGCGGATCGCCTCGA
>CALGFL010000492.1 GCA_937881145.1 uncultured Bordetella sp. | reverse complement strand
CAGGTCGCGGTGGACACGGCCGTGGCCGCGCACACGGCAGGGCAGACCGTGGCCTCGCGCAAGGCTTCGCAGCTGGCGCTGGAAGCCTTCACCGCCGCGCTGCCCGAGATGCTGGGCGGCTCGGCCGACCTGACCGGCTCCAACCTGACCAACACGAAGAGCACGCCGCCGCTGCGCTTCGGCGACCAGGGCCAGGTCATGACGACCGAGGGCCGCATCGGCCGCCACATCAACTACGGCGTGCGCGAGTTCGGCATGGCCGCCATCATGAACGGCGTGGCGCTGCACGGCGGCTACCTGCCTTTCGGCGGCACCTTCCTGACCTTCTCCGATTATTCGCGCAACGCCATCCGCATGGCCGCGCTGATGAAGCAGCGCGTGGTGCATGTCTTCACCCACGATTCCATCGGCCTGGGCGAAGACGGCCCCACGCACCAATCCATCGAGCACGCGGCCAGTCTGCGCCTGATCCCCAATCTCTCGGTCTGGCGTCCGTGCGACACGGTCGAAACCGCCATGGCCTGGGAGGCCGCGGTGCGGCGTCCCGTCAGCATCGGCATGACCGTGCGCGACGGCGGCCCCACGGCGCTGCTGCTCTCGCGCCAGAACCTGCCCTTCGTGCCGCGCGACGACAAGACGCGCGCCGCGATCGCGCGCGGCGGCTATGTGCTGCGCGACGGCAACGGCCCCATGGCCGTCATCATCGCCACCGGCTCCGAGGTCGGCATCGCGCTGGACGCACAGGAGCGCCTGCGCCTGGAAGGCCTGGCCGTGCGCGTGGTGTCCATGCCCAGCACCGACGTCTTCGACAAGCAGAGCGCCGAGTGGAAGCGTTCGGTGCTGCCCGACGGCCTGCCGCGCGTGGCCGTCGAAGCCGGCTGCACCTCGGGCTGGTACAAGTACGTGGGGCTGGACGGCGCCGTCATCGGCATCGACCGCTACGGCGAGTCCGCGCCCGCCGGCGCCCTGTTCAAGTTCTTCGGGCTGACCGCCGAGAAGGTGGCCGAGACCGTCAAACGGCTTTTGCAATCCCGCAAGTAATTCATATTCCCTTCAACAGGAGCCTGTAATGACCATCCGCGTCGCTATCAACGGCTACGGCCGCATTGGCCGCAACGTGCTGCGTGCCCACTACGAGTCGGGCAAGAAGCACGATCTCGAGATCGTCGCCATCAACGACCTGGGCGACCCCAAGACCAACGCCCACCTGACGCAGTACGACACGGCGCACGGCCGCTTCCCGGGCGAAGTCTCGGTCGACGGCGACTACATGGTCGTCAACGGCGACAAGATCCGCGTGCTGGCCAACCGCAACCCGGCCGAGCTGCCCTGGGGCGAGCTGGGCGTGGACGTGGTGATGGAATGTACGGGCTTTTTCACCTCCAAGGAAAAGGCCGGCGCGCACCTGAAGGGCGGCGCCAGGAAGGTGCTGATCTCGGCCCCCGGCGGCAAGGACGTGGACGCCACCGTGGTGTACGGCGTGAACGAGAAGGTGCTGACCTCGGCCATGACGGTCGTGTCCAACGCGTCCTGCACCACCAACTGCCTGGCCCCGCTGGTCAAGCCGCTGCACGACAAGCTGGGCATCGAGAACGGTCTCATGACCACGGTGCACGCCTACACCAACGACCAGGTGCTGACCGACGTCTATCACGAAGACCTGCGCCGTGCGCGCTCGGCTACGCACAACATGATCCCGACCAAGACCGGCGCCGCCGCCGCGGTGGGCCTGGTAATGCCCGAGCTGAACGGCAAGCTGGACGGCTTCGCGATCCGCGTGCCCACCATCAATGTGTCGATCGTCGATCTGTCGTTCATCGCCAAGCGCGACACGACGGTGGACGAGGTCAACGCGATCCTGAAGGCCGCTGCCGACGGCGAGTTGAAGGGCATCCTGGCCTACAACACGGCGCCGCTGGTTTCCAGCGACTTCAACCACAACCCGGCTTCCAGCTCGTTCGACGCGACGCTGACCAAGGTGTCGGGCCGCCTGGTGAAGGTGTCGTCGTGGTACGACAATGAATGGGGCTTCTCGAACCGCATGCTGGATACGGCCTGCGCGCTGATGGCGGCCAAGTAATCGCTTCGGGTTTATCGAGTATTCGAATCAGGATGGCCGGCATGCATGCTTCATGCGCCGGCCATTTTTCTTAATCCGCCGAGGCTGCCCTGCGCAATTCCGATGCTCGACGCCGGTGGCGTCTGCGCCTCGGATTGCTCCGGGGTCCTCGGCTCCATATGTGAGTGATGGCGGTGTCCAAAGTCCAAACCCTTACTGCGCTGGCCAAGTCCGGTGCCTTGTCCGGCAAGCGCGTTTTCATCCGCGCCGATCTGAACGTGCCGTTCGACGACGCGGGCAATATCACGGAAGACACGCGCATCCGTGCTTCGGTGTCGGGCATCGAGCTGGCGCTCAAGGCCGGCGCGGCGGTGATGGTGACCTCGCATCTGGGGCGTCCCACCGAAGGCACGCTGGGGGCGGACGACACGTTGGCGCCGGTGGGCAAGCGCCTGTCCGAGCTGCTGGGCAAGCCGGTGCGGCTGGCGCAGAACTGGGTCGACGGCGTGCAGATCAAGCCGGGCGAGGTGGTGCTGCTGGAGAATTGCCGCGTCAACAAGGGCGAGAAGAAGAACGACGAGGCGCTGTCGCGCAAGATGGCCGC
>CALGFL010000491.1 GCA_937881145.1 uncultured Bordetella sp. | reverse complement strand
ATGTCGGCGGCGTCACAGGCCAAGTCTGCAGCCGCGTCGGCTGCTGCTTCGCAGGCTGCAATGTCGGCAGCGTCACAGGCCAAGTCTGCAGCCGCGTCGGCTGCGGCTTCGCAGGCGGCCATGGCGGCTTCGTCCCAGGCGAAATCGGCTGCTGCCTCGCAGGCTGCCATGTCGGCGGCGTCGCAGGCGAAAGCTGCTGCAGCCTCGCAATCCGCGGCAGCCGCAGCCTCGCAGGCGCAATCTGCCGCAGCTGCAGCCGCGGCCAGCCAGCAACACTAAAGCGAGTCTTCTTCAAACAGCCGCCGGCCCCCCTCCGGCGGCTGTTTATTTTTGCCAGCGACTGGTGGCACTGTAGGGCGCTGGGCGGGATTGGGGCAGATCATGGCACTGGGGGCGACACGGGCACTGGCCTGGTGTCTCATCTTTCTCTTTCTGGTTTTGCCGGGTTTGAGTGGCGCTGCGCATGCGGCGGAGTTTTACCTGAGCAAGCAGGAAACGCCCGACCTGCGGCTGCTCTATTACGATCCCCTCCAAACCTATCTCACGCCCTATGTGGGACAGGCTTACGAAAATTCGTTCGCCTTCCAGAAGAAGATGTTCGATTGGACACCGTGGGACAAAACCACGGTGCTGCTCCAGGATCTGGCCGACAACGGCGGCGCAATCATGCGCACCACGCCCAACGATGCGCTTATCGTCAACATCGCGCCGATCGCCACGACGTTTGAGACCTTCAGCCCCGGCGAGCGCTTCTTCACGCTGATGAACCACGAACTGGTTCACGTCGCCACCATGGATGTGTGGAACGATCAGGACAAAGGCTGGCGCGACTTCTTTCACGGCAAGCCGCTGCCGGTGACCGACCATCCCGAAACCATTCTCTATAATTACCTTGCGCAGCCGCGCGCCAACGTTCCGCGCTGGTATCTGGAGGGCAGCGCCGTATTCATGGAAACATGGATGGGCGGCGGGCTCGGCCGCGCGCAGGGCGGCTACGACGAAATGGTCTTTCGCGCGATGGTGCGCGACAACGCGCCTTTCTTCGATCCGCTGGGCCTTGAGGCCGAAGGCAATTCCGTCGATTTCCAGGTGGGCGCGAACGACTATCTCTACGGCACGCGCTTCTATTCTTATCTCGCGCTGACCTATGGCCCCGAAAAAGTCATCGAATGGCTAAGGCGCGGCAAGGACAGCAAGGCCTACTACGCAAATCAGTTCGAGCATGTGTTCGGCAAGCCTTTGAACGATGCGTGGGCGGACTGGATCGCCTTCGAACACGACTTCCAGAAAAAGAACCTGGAATCGGTTCAGAAATATCCCGTCACCGCGGGCGTCAGCCTGACCAGTCATGCGCTGGGTTCGGTGTCGCGCTCGTTCTACAATCCCAGGACCGACAGCCTGGTCGCCGGCTTTCGCGACGTTGGCCAACTCGCCAACATCGGCGTCATCTCGCTG
>CALGFL010000490.1 GCA_937881145.1 uncultured Bordetella sp. | reverse complement strand
TGGCGCCGGCCGTGCTGCTGGTCACCGCCAAGGCGCCCCTGATCTTTGCCGTCATGCTGCTCGCCTGCGCCCTGGGCAACAGCCTGGCGCAACTGAACTACCTTGCCAGCTCGCTCTTTACCACGCTGTACGTCGTGCTGGCCTATCATTTTCTCTCGCCCGAAACCGTGTCGCTGGAGGTGATCAGCGAACGCGCGCTCGACACGCCGCTGGGCAGCGCGCTCTCGCTGGTGTGCAGCTATGTGCTGCCCTGGTGGGAATCGCGCTCAATGCGGCCGCTGGCGCTGGACACCGTCCGGACCAACCGCGACTACTTGCGCACGGGCCTGCGCTACGTGCGCGCCGAGGCCGAGTACGCCGGTGCGGCCGACGACAACACCCGGGCGGCGTTGGCGCCCGCGGTCGCGGACGCCGACCTGGCCTGGCGCCTCGCACGCAAGAACGTGCACAATGCTTTCAGCAACTTCACCGAGGCTTTCTACCGCATGATGCAGGAACCGCGTTCGCACCAGGTGCACGTGCCGGAACTGAACCACCTGCTGATCCAGAACCACGTCCTGGCTTTGCAGACCACCGCGGTCATTCCACTGCTGGCCGGCCGGGCCGGGATGCCGCCGGCGCTGGAGCAATCGCTGGAATACATCGTGCGCCAGCTCGACGAGGGCTCGCCCGCGCCCGCCGACCCGCCAGCGCCTTACGAAGCCGAAGGCGAGCTGTTGACGCTGGCCTACCCCGTCAAGCAGATGCTGCGCGCCAGTGAGACGATACGCCAGGAGCTGGCTGCGCTGGGCACCCCGCCCCCCTCGCTGGCGGTGCAAGCGGCGGCGGGCTGAATTCGAAAAAAGGCTGCAATGACGAACATGCTGCGATTCTCATCCCTGCGCCCTGCCCGCGCGCTGGCGGCAGGCGCGCTCCTGGCCATGGCCCTGAGCGGCTGCGCCCGCTACGAGTGGTTCAAGCCCGGCGCCACGCAGAGCGACTACAGCCAGGCCGTCTATGCCTGCAATATGGAGGCCGCGCACGCCTACCCGCCCCTGCTCGCCATGCAGCAGGTGGCTCCCGGCTATTTTGCGCCGGGGTATATGCGATGCGGCCCCTATGGTTGCTGGAGCGGGCCGGGTTATTTCGTGCCGCCCGCCATGGGCGCGGTCGACGTCAATCAGGGCAATCGCGATCAGGCCGCCAACCAGTGCATGCAGGCACGCGGCTGGCAGCTGGTCAAAGTCAAATAGTCGGCCGGGTTCGCGAGCAACGCGCGAACCCGCACAGCCGGCTTACTTGAACGAGAACACGCCCTCGGCGCAGATTTCCGCCAGGGAGCGGCGGCCGCTGGGCGTCTCGCGCGCCTGCAGGGCCTCGGGCAGCATGGACTTGTCGCCCTGGCGGCCGATCGCCACGCCGGCTTCGATGTGATAGCCGTCCGGCACTTGCAGCTCGGTGCGGATCTTCTCGTGCTCGATGCCGGCCATGCCGTGCGCCTGCCAACCCATCAGGGACGCCTGCAGGGCCATATAGCCCCAGGCCGCGCCCGCGTCGAAGCTGTGCGAGCGGTTCGGCGATTCGGCGTCCTTGCCCGGCGCGATTTCCGAGGTCTTGGACAGGACGATGATCAGGGCCGAAGCCGACTTGGCCCAACCCTGGTTGAAGGGATTGAGCATGCTCAGCAGACGCTCCCAGTGCGCCGTGCCCCTGCGCGCGTAGATGAAGCGCCAGGGCTGGAAGTTGTAGCCCGAAGGCGACCAGCGGGCGGCTTCGAGTATGGTCGCCAGCGTCTCGGCGGACATTTCTTCGCCCGTGAAAGCGCGGGGCGACCAGCGCTTGAGGAAGATCTCCGAGATCGGGTGGTCGGCGGTTCGGGAATTGACTGTGGTCATGGCGGATCCTAGGGAATCGATTTGCAGAGAGCGCATGAAAAATCGCTGCCCAGTGTATCGCGCAGGTTTGCGCGCGCTGCGCAGAGTCCGGATCGGCAAAAGGGTCTGGCGCGACAGATACAAGGTCAACAAATTGTCGCCATTGCACACCAGGGAATACGCCCATGGCAGGAGGCCAGGATCACAATTCGAAGTAGGGAATTTTCAACTTTTGCTGCCCCGGCAGCAGGCAGGTAATAAATGAAGAAGGTCATCCTGGCAGGCGCGGGCGTTGCGGCATTGCTGGCTTGCAGTTCGGCCATGGCTTGGGTCAGTGTCGGGATCAATCTCGGCTTTCCCGCCATCGTTGCTCCCGCGCCCGTCATCGTGGCGCCGGCGCCGGTGTATGCACCGGCACCGGTGTATGTCGAGCCGCGTGTGGTCTATCCTGGCTATTACCCCGGCTACTATCCCGCCCATTACTACGGTGAGGGTCGGTATTACCGCGGCCACCATTATCATCACGGTTACTGGCGCCACTGATACAGTCGCCTGCATGAAAAACGCCGCCCGGTTTTGCGCCGGGCGGCGTTTTTCATGAACACAGACGACGCTTGATCAGATCTGCTGCAGGCGTCCGTCCTGGACGCGAAGTCGCGGGGTTGCCGGGGCGGGCGCAGCCGGCTCGGCAAGCTTGCCGTCGACGGACGGGCTTGCCTTCAGTTGATCAAGCCAGCGGCGCGGCGCGTTGTTGGACGCCTGCCACCAGCCGTTGTGCGGACGTGTGGACACATCGGGCTCCTTGTAAACATGGACCATCGGCGTGCCCGGTTCAGTTGCGAGCGGCCTGTAGAGCCGCCGCGCCTGCCGGGCTGCAAAGCCATGGTATGCCTGTAAGGATAATCGGGCCAGACGACAGAAACATGACGAAAGAGAAACCGGAATCGGCCCGAATTCCGGCTTTTCAAGGACAAGCGCCCGCCGGCGTCAGGGCTTGAGGGCCTCGATCCCGCCCATATAGGGACGCAGGACTTCGGGCACCGTCACGCTGCCGTCGGCCTGCTGGTAGTTTTCCAGCACCGCCACCAGGGCGCGACCCACGGCCAGGCCGGAGCCGTTGAGCGTGTGGACGAATTCCGTCTTGTTCTGCGCATTGCGAAAGCGCGCCTGCATGCGGCGGGCCTGGAAGGCCTCGCAGTTGGACACGGACGAGATCTCGCGGTAGGTGTTCTGCGCCGGCAGCCAGACCTCGAGGTCGTAGGTCTTG
>CALGFL010000489.1 GCA_937881145.1 uncultured Bordetella sp. | reverse complement strand
CACGACCATGGCGCGATAATCCTTCTCGTTCAAACGGGCCTGGACGGCGTCGATATCGATGTCCTCGCCCCACGGTATCGACAGCACGTCCGCCTTGGCGCCGATGGACTGCGCGATCGTGGCGAAACGCTCGCCGAATTGACCGTGCGAAACGATCAGCAGTTCATCGTCGGGGCTGGCCACGTTGACGATCGCGGCTTCCATCAGCCCGCTGCCGGACGCGGCATAGAACAGCACGCGATTCGTGGTACCCAGGATGGGCTGCAGCATCTCTTGCGCCTTCGCCAAGGCGCTGCGAAATTCCGGTCCGCGATGATTCACCACCATTTGCGCGGTCGCCTGCAATATGCGCTCGGGCACGGCCGTCGGTCCGGGCAAGCGCAGGCGGTAGCCTTGCGGCGCCAGTTTCGTGCTTGCAATCTCGCTCATCGCTCCATGCTCCCGATCAATTCGCGCAAATAGGCAAGGAATATGCGGTCCACCCTGCCTTCGTTGCCGTCCGAATGCCCGGCCGAATGCGGCATGACAAAGACGTTCTCCATGTCCCATAAAGGCGAGGCGGCATCCAGCGGTTCGAATTCGAAGACATCCAGGCTGGCGCCGGCCAACCGGCCATCGCGCAGGGCCTCCACCAGATCGCCCTCGTTCACGATTTCGCCACGCGCCACGTTCACCAGGCGCGCACCGCGCTTGAGCGCGCCGAAGATCCGTGCATCGACCAGGCCGCGCGTGCGGTCGGTCAGCGGGCAGGCCAGTATCAACCAGTCGATCCGGCCCGCCACGTCGCCCAGCGATTCGTAGGCGATGGTTTGCAGCCCCGCCGCCGCCGGTTCGGCGCGGGTGCGCGCCACGATCACGGTCACCTCCAGCATGCGCAGAAATTGCGCGATGCGCTTTCCGATAGGCCCCCAACCCACCACCAGGGCGGACTGGCCCGGAAGGTCGACGGGCAGCGCCTCGCCCATCAACGGCGACCATTCGTGGCGCTGCTGGGCGCGAAACAGCATGGGAAACCGCCGGGCCATTGCCAGAACGCATCCCAGCGCCGTCTGGGCCACGACCTCGGCATTGGCGCCCGAAGAGGTGGTGACGCGCACATCGCGCGCCTTCAGCTCGGCGAAGATGGGGCGATCGGCGCCGGTGGAATGCACATGTACCCAGCGCAGGGCCGGCGAACCGCGCAGGCTGGTATAAAAGGACTCCAGCGTCTCCAGCACCCTGTGCTTGGTGGATCGCCCGGTCACATCGCGCGTGATGAACGCCACATCCACGTCCACCGGCTCGCCGCCGCGCGCCGGCGATGCGGTCACCAGCTCGAAGCGCCGGCCATCCATCACGGCGGCGATCTCCTGGCCAAGCCGATCGCGGGCCTTGGCGGACAGCAGAATGCGCAGCGGCCGAGCGAAGGTCATGTCTCTCGTGGACATGGCTCAATCGCGAAAGGACGGATCCAGGCGGTCGAGCTTGCGCAGCAAAGCCGGCCATTCCATCAAGCCATAGGGGCGGCGGGTGCCTGGCTGGTAGTTGTTCCAGGTTTCGGCCAGCACGCTCTCGGGCACCTTGCGCAGCGGCGAGTTGGTTGCCATGGCGGCCAATTGCGAATGGCAGGCAAGCTCCAGGCGGTGCATCCAGTTGAACGCCTCGCCTATGGTCTTGCCCACGGTCAGCGCGCCATGATTGCGCAAGATCAGGGCTTCTCCCTGGCCCAGGTCGGCCACCAGGGACGCTTTCTCCGCCTCGTCCAGCACGACGCCCACATACTCGTGATAGCCGATCTTCAGGAAGCGCATGGCTGTCTGCGTGATGGGCAACAGCCCGCATTCCAGCGCGGAGACGGCCATGGATGCCCAGCTGTGCGTATGGATGACGCAACCCACCTCGGGCCGCGCTTCGTGGATGGCGCTGTGGATCACATAGCCGGCCCGGTTGATGCCGTAGTCGAGCCCGCCAAAATCGGGCTTGCCGAGTATCTTGCCCGAGACATCGACCTTGATCAGGCTGGAGGCGGTGATCTCTTCGTACATCATGCCGTAGGCATTGATGAGGAAGGCACCTTCTTCCCCCGGCACGCGCGAGGAGATGTGATTGGCCATCATGTCGGACATGCCGTAGATGTCCACCAGGCGATAGCAAGCCGCCAGATCCACGCGCGCCTGCCACTCCTGGGGCGAGCATTTATCTTTCATCGATCCGATCTGCAATACGCCGGGCCTGGTCATGATGTCTCTTTCCCCTGATTGTCGGTGCCGCTTGCAAAGCGGCCTGTTCGCCAAATTCTAGGCATGCAATATCATTCAGAACAAATAATTGATATCTATTGATTATTCGTTTTTGCAAATATATTCTTGCCACAAACTTCTTTGAGCCATCGACGCGACATGCCACGCCACGTTTCCCTGCGCCACTTGCGATGCTTCGTGACAGTCGCCGAAACGGGCTCGTTCACTATCGCGGCTTCGCGCCTGTTTCTCACCCAGTCTTCACTGACGGCGACCATCCAGCAATTCGAGGAAGCCGTCGGCGTGCGGCTGTTCGACCGCAGCACGCGCCGCGTCGCCATGACGCAGGAAGCCATTCGCTTCAAGGTCGACGCCGAGCGCCTGCTCAGCCAATTCGACGGCGCCATCAGCGACCTGCAAGCCTTCTCGGAAGGCCGCCGCGGCCACGTCCGCATCTCGGCCGCCACGTCGGTCACCCACCATTTCCTGATCGATGCCATCACGAGCTTTCGCGCGGCCTACCCCAACATCACCATCTCCCTGCGCGACGCCAGCGCCGCCCAGGTCGAACAGATGGTGTTCAACGGCGATATCGATTTCGCGGTGGAAACCCGCTACCGGAGCTACGACGAACTCATCTACACCCCGCTGTTCGAAGATCGGTACGGTGTCATCTGCCGCCGCGACCACCCGCTTGCAAAAGGGCGGGGTTCGATCATGTGGAACAAGCTCGATCCGGTCGGCTACGTCGGCTTTTCCGCCGAGACGGGCATCGGCGCCTATCTGCGCGCACGCGCGGGCGACTCGGCGCTGTTCGCCAACCCGCACGACGAAATCACCAGCACGCCCTCGCTGTATTCGATGCTCAGCACCGGCAACCGCTATTCCGTCCTGCCCGCGCTGGCGGCCAGCGAATTCGATTTCTCGAAATTCGTCTTCCGGGAGCTGCGCGCTCCCAGCCTGTCTCGCGAAGTCTGCCTGATCACCCGGCAGCTGCGCGCCCTGTCCAGCAGCTCCGAGCGCTTCCTGCGCTTTCTGCGCGACACCATGCGCAACAAGCCCATCCCTGCCGGCGTACGCCTCTTCACCGAAGCGCCCACGCCGACCGAAAGCGGCCGCCTGCGGGCAACCCTGGCCCCACGCAAGCGCTGATATTGCGCAATCGCGTCATGCAGGCGCGCCCGCCGCGCCACCTTGTCGAATCCGGCGGCGCGAGCGGCACGTTCCGAAGCCCGGTCCCGCGGCTTCGATCAATTGGCCTGGATGCCGGCGGTCTTGATCACCTCGCCCCACTTGGCGGTTTGCGCGGCAATGAACTTTCCGAGATCGTCGGCGGTGCCAGGCGCCAGGATCGCGCCCAGATTGGCCAGACGGGTCTGCACCGCGGGATCTTTCAGCGCGGCCTGCAAGGCGGCGTTGAGCTTGTCGATCACCGGCTTGGGCATGCCGGCCGGGCCTACGAATCCCCACCAGACGGAAACCTGTGCGCCGGGCAAGCCCGCCTGCACCACGTCCGGCACGCCAGGCAGCAAGGCCATCGGCTTGTCGGACAGGACGACCAGCGCGCGCAGCGTGCCGGCCTTCAGGTGCGCAAGCGCTTCCAGGGGATTGATGGCCATGAAGGACAACCGGCCGCCCAGCAGATCGTTCATGGCCGGCTCGCCGCCCTTGTAGGGGATGTGCGTGGCCTGGAACTTGCCCTCGGATTCGAGCAGCGCAACCGCCAGATGACCCGAGCTGCCGATACCGGGCGTGCCGAAAGACAGCTTGTCGGGATGCTTTTTGGCGTCGCCGATCAGATCCTCGAGCGTCTTGTAGGGCGAGTTCGCGGGCACCACGATGACCTGCGGCGCATAGCCGATTTCACCAATGGGCGCGAAAGCCTTGGACGGATTGAAAGGCAGCTTGCTAAAGAGCGCGCCGTTGACGGTCAGGCTGGGCGAGGCCGTAAGTATCGTGTAGCCGTCGGCCGGCTGCCGCGCCACATAATCCATGCCGATATTGGTCGCCGCGCCGGGTCTGTTGTCGACGATGATGGATTGCTTGAGCACTTCGCCCATCTTCACCGCCACCACCCGCGTGACGGTGTCCAGCGCCCCGCCCGGTGCATAGGGCACGACAATGTTGATGGGCTTTTCGGGGTAGGTGCCGGTGGCATGTGCCGCAAGCACGCAGGTCAACGCAAGGCCGGTGCCAATTCCCAGGGTGCGCGCCAGCCGGGCCAGCGTGTGGGCGTATTGCCGCATATCTTGTCTCCTTGTGCCCGCTCGCGGGCTGGTTCTGGATGAAGCCTGATCATCGGACCGGAAGCGGACCGGCGGGGAGCCGGTCCAGAATGTTTCCGAACCGGAAACTATAGGCATGCTCCGTGGTACGGGCAATCCATCTATTGGAAATAGCTATTCACTTTTTGTGAAGCATCATGCCTGACCGTCAGGGCTGATCGGCGTAGCATAGGCAGCCCGGAGAAATGATCGCCATGACACGCCCCTGCCTTCCCCCTCTGAACAGCCACGCCTCTGTACGCTTTGCCATGCCGGCGGGGGCTTGCGACGCGCATGCGCACGTATTTGGTCCGTATGCCCGTTTTCCGCTGAGCGACGAACGCAGCTACACCCCTCCCGAAAACGACGCCGGGCGGTTCGTGGCGCACCTGGACAGCTTGGGCTTGTCTCGCGGCGTGCTGGTTACCGCCAGTTCCCAGGGCGACGACAATCGCAATGTGCTGGATGCGCTGCAAGTCTGGCCGGACCGGTTGCGCGCCGTCGCGGTGGTGCGCGCGCACGTATCCGAATCCGCATTGGATGCCCTGGCCCAGGCCGGTGTGCGCGGCGCGCGTTTCAACCTCTATCGGCACGAGGGCCGCGCCGTCTACCGCAACGGCGCCGGCATCGACGATTTCCGGGCGTTGGCGCCGCGGTTGAAGGCGCGCGGCTGGCACGCGCAGATCTGGATTCATGCTCCGGACATTCCGGCGCTTGCTCCAACGCTGCTGGCGACGGGCATCGATCTCGTGATCGATCATATGGGCCGCATGAGCGCCTCGCGCGGAGTGGACGACGCAGGCTTCCAGTATCTGTGCCGCCTGCTGGCCCAGGGCAAGGCATGGGCCAAGCTGTCGGGCGCCGATCGCAATAGCGCGTCGGGCTCGCCTTTTTCCGATATTGCCGCATACGCGCACGCCTTGCTGCGCGCCAATGCGGACCGCCTGGTATGGGGGTCGGACTGGCCGCACATCAATTACTTCGAGGCGCAGCAAGTGCCCGACAACGGCGTGCTTTGCAATCTGCTGGCCCAATGGATGCCGGACGAGGCCTTGCGTCATCGCGTCTTGGTCGACAATCCGGCAAGGCTCTACGGGTTCAGTCCCGCCTGATCGATACGCAATCCATGGAACTGCGCCAACTACGCTATTTCGCCAAGGTCGTCGAATGCGGCAGCATGGGCAGGGCGGCCACCGAGCTGGGCGTGGTCACCTCGGCGCTCAGCCAACAGATCAGCCGCCTCGAAAGCGAGCTCTCGACCCGGCTGCTGACCCGCACCGCCGCCGGCACGACGCTCACCGAAGCCGGTATGGCCTTTCTGCGCCAGGCCCAACTCGCGCTGCGCCACGCCGACGACGCGGTGCTCGCCGCGCGCTCCTCGCGCCTGAGCGGCCACGTCAGCGTCGGGCTGGCGCCCACCACGTCGTCGGTGCTGGCCGTGCCTTTCATGGACGCCATGCGCGCCTGCTATCCCGAAGTGCGCGTGCGCCTGGTGGAAAGCCTGTCGGGACACCTGTCCGCCATGCTCAATGCGCGCCAGCTCGATCTGGCCATCGTGTTCCAGACCGAAGTCGCGCAGCGCTGGAGCATTCAGCCCCTGCTCGACGAACGCCTGTTCCTGATCGCCGCACCGACGCTGCCGCACTTGCCCGGCCCGGGTCCAGTCAGCCTGCGCGAGACCGCCCGACTGCCTTTGATACTACCCAGCCGCAGCCATGGCCTGCGCGCCCTGCTCAACACCGCCTTTTCCCGTCTGCGCATCGAGCCGCGCATCGCCGCGGAGGTCGACGGCCTGGCCGCGCTCATGGCGCTTGTGCGCGCCGGCCACGGCGCCACGGTGCAGCCCGGGGCGGCAGCCACGCACGGCGCCGGTTCGGAACTGAGCACCTGGCGGATACGCGAGCGGCAGCCGACTCGCACCAATATGCTGGCCAGCCTGTCCGACGACGAGCTGTCCCCCGCCGCCCTGGCCGCGCGGGTGCTGCTGACACAGACTGTCCGCAGACTGGTCCGCGAAGACGCATGGCCGGGCGCGAAGCTTCACAAAACGTGAAGACCCCTTTCCAAAAATCGGGTTGTTCGCGCCTTATGACCCGCCTATAGTCCCCGTCCGAAGATATTCCGGACTGGATCCATGATAGATGTACTGGTCATAGGCGGCGGCAACGCCGCGCTATGCGCCGCGCTGATGGCCCGCGAGGCCGGCGCCAGCGTGCTGATGCTGGAAGCTGCGCCCAGACAATGGCGCGGCGGCAATTCGCAGCACACCCGCAACCTGCGCTGCATGCACGATGCTCCGCAGGACGTGCTGGTCGACGCCTATCCCGAGGAAGAGTTCTGGCAGGACCTGCTCAAGGTCACCGGCGGCATCACCGACGAGCACCTGGCGCGCCTGGTCATCCGCGCCTCGTCCGACTGCCGCGACTGGATGCGCAGGCACGGCGTGAATTTCCAGCCGCCCTTGTCGGGCGCGCTGCACGTGGCGCGCACCAATGCCTTCTTCATGGGCGGCGGCAAGGCCCTGGTCAATGCCTATTACCGCAGCGCCGAGCAGCTCGGCGTACAGATCCGCTACGACGCTCCCGTCATGTCGCTCGACTTGCAGGGCGGCCGCTTCCTTGCCGCGCGCATGGCGACCGGCGAGCGCATCGAGGCGCGCGCCTGCGTACTGGCCGCCGGCGGCTTCGAATCCAACCGCGAATGGCTGCGGCAGGCCTGGGGCCAGAACGAGCGCGGCGAATGGCCGGCCGACAATTTTCTGATACGCGGCACGCGCTTCAACCAGGGCGTGCTGCTGAAATTCATGATGGATGCCGGCGCCGACATCATCGGCGATCCTTCGCAATCGCACTGCGTGGCCATCGACGCGCGCGCGCCAATGTACGACGGCGGCATCTGCACCCGCATCGACTGCGTGTCGCTGGGCGTGGTGCTCAACCGCGACGCCGAGCGCTTCTACGACGAGGGCGAAGACTTCTGGCCCAAGCGCTATGCCATCTGGGGACGCCTGACGGCCATGCAGCCCGGCCAGACTGCCTACTCGATCATCGACGCCAAGGCCGTGGGCCGCTTCATGCCGCCGGTCTTTCCCGGCACCCAGGCCGGCACGCTGCCCGAACTGGCCCGCAAACTGGGCCTGGACGAAACCCGCTTCATGCAAACCCTGAACGACTACAACGCCGCCTGCCGCGTCGGCACCTTCGACCACACGGCGCTGGACGACTGCCGCACCGAAGGCATCGCGCCGGCCAAGACGCACTGGGCACGCCCCATCGACACCGCACCGTTCTTCGGCTATCCGCTGCGCCCCGGCATCACCTTTACCTACCTGGGCCTGAAGGTCGACGAAACGGCGGCGGTGCGCTTTGACGACAAGCCCAGCGACAACCTCTTCGTGGCCGGCGAGATGATGGCCGGCAACGTGCTGGGCAAGGGCTATACCGCGGGCGTCGGCATGTCCATCGGCACCGCCTTCGGCCGCATCGCCGGCACGCACGCCGCGGCTGCGGCCCGGCGGAGCTGACATGACCGAACTCGAAAACCTGACCCGGCGAGCGCAAGCCGAAGTCCGCGTGGCCCTTCCCGGCGAACTGACGCGGGACGAAAGCGAAGTCGCCCGCGTCATGCAGATCTGCAATGCCTGCCGCTATTGCGAAGGCTTTTGCGCGGTGTTCCCCGCCATGACGCGCCGGCTGGAATTCAACAAGGCCGACGTCGACTACCTGGCCAATCTCTGCCACAACTGCGGCGCCTGCCTGCACGCCTGCCAGTATGCGCCGCCGCACGAATTCGGCGTCAACGTGCCGCAGGCCATGGCCAAGGTGCGCGTGCAGACCTACAGCGACTATGCCTGGCCGGCCGGCTTGGGCGCGCTGTACAAACGCAACGGCCTGACGCTTTGCGTGGCGCTGGCCGCCGGCCTGGCGCTGTTCCTGATCATGCTCACGAGCGTGCAAGGCGAGCTGTTCCGCGAGTCGCAAGGGGGCAATTTCTACGCCGTCTTCCCGCACAATACCCTGGCGCTGATGTTCGGCGTGGTCTTCCTGCTGGCCATCTTCGCCCTGGGCAAGGGCGTGGCGCGATTCTGGCGCGAGGTCAGTCCGGGCGCGGCCACCGGCCCCGCGGTCGCCGAGGCAACCCACGACGCCCTGCGCCTGAAATACCTGGACGGCGGCCACGGCAAGGGCTGCAATAACGAAGACGACGCCTTCACTCTGCAACGCCGCCGCTGCCATCACCTGACCTTCTACGGCTTCATGCTGTGCTTTGCCTCGACCTGCGTGGCCACGCTCTATCACTACCTCCTGGGCCGGGAAGCGCCTTATCCCGTGGCCAGCATTCCCGTGCTGCTGGGTTTGGCCGGCGGTATCGGACTGGTGCTCGGCACGGCGGGCCTCGGGCGGTTGAACCTGCGGCGCGCGCCCGAACAGGGCGACGCGGCGCAGCGCCCCATGGACCGCGGCTTCATCGCCCTGCTGTTCCTGGCGGGATCGACCGGCCTGCTGCTGCTGGCACTGCGCGATACCGGCGCCATGGGTCTCGTGCTGGCATTGCATCTGGGATGCGTCATGGCCCTGTTCCTCACGCTGCCTTACGGCAAGTTCGCCCACGGCATCTACCGCAGCGCGGCCCTATTGAAATGGGCCATCGAAAAGCGCCAACCCAACAAGCTGCAATTGGGATCCGACTGACAACTCCACCAACGACAAAGAGACAAACCTCATGAAAAAATCGCTACGCCTACTCATCGCCGGCCTGGCAGCCGGCCTCAGCCTGGGCTGGGCCGCATCCGCCCAGGCCGCATGGCCCGATCGCCCCATCACCCTGGTGGTGCCCTTCCCGCCCGGCGGCACCACCGACATGGTCGCCCGGCCGCTGGCCCAGGAACTGAGCAAGCTGCTGGGACAGCCCGTCATCGTCGACAACCGCGCCGGCGCCGGCGGCACCATAGGCGCGGCCGTCGCGGCCCGCGCCAAGCCGGACGGCTACACCCTCTTTCTGGCCACCATCGCCCACACCATCGCGCCGTCCATCTACAAGAACCTGACCTACAGCTTCATCAAGGACTTCGCACCCATCACGACCGTGGCGTCGTGCCCCAACGTCCTCATCGTCAATCCCAAGCTTCCCGTCCATTCCGTTACCGAGCTGATCCAATACGCCAAGGCGCATCCGGGCCAGCTCAATTTCGGTTCGGCCGGCATCGGCAGCACTGAGCACCTGGCGGGCGAGCTCTTCAAGCGCATGGCCGGTATCCAGATCAACCACGTCCCCTACAAGGGCGGCGCGCCCATGATGACCGACCTGATGTCGGGCCAGATCCAGATGTCGCTCGAGACCAGCGGTTCGGCGCTGACCCAGATCCGCGCCAACACCGTCAGGGCCCTGGGCGTCTCCAGTCCCAAGCCCAGCGTCTATCTGCCGGGCGTGCCTGCCATCGACCAGGCCGGTGTGCCCGGCTACACGTTCCTGACCTGGTACGGCCTGATGGCGCCTGCCGGCACTCCGGCCGATGTGCAGGCCAAGCTCTACGCCACCACCGTCA
>CALGFL010000488.1 GCA_937881145.1 uncultured Bordetella sp. | reverse complement strand
CGGGCGCATGGCCGCCCGCCAGCAGCAGGGCATCGAAGTCGCCGGTCTTGATGTCGGCGTAACGCTGTGGTTGATGAGAGGCCTCGCTGCGCGCCATCGCCTCGTACGCGCGCCGGCCGTTGGCATCGGCCATCAGGATCGGCGCCAGCAGGCCCAGTCCCTGGCCCGTGAGCATGCGCGGATCGGCCTGGCCGGGCGTGCCGTCCGGCGTGGCAAACACCAGGCGATGGCCGAGCGAGGCGAGGATTTGCCACGGCACGGCGGCCTCGGTCGGGTCGAAGTCGGTGGCCGGGATCGGGACAAGAAGGGTCGCCATAAAGCCTTTGCGTTGCGAAGCCGATTATCCCTCTCGCGCAGTGCTGCGCAGGGCTGGAAATGGCAGCGCGTGGCGCGGCATTGCCGTTCAGCGGACGGGATGACCGTAGCTTCTTTTGCGGCGACAATTCTGCACCTGCCGATTTTTCAGTTTTCCCATTTCAAAAGTGACCCGTCATGTCCAGCACGCCCATTTACGAGGTTCGTCTCGCCACCCTGAACGAGGCCCAGGCCGTTGCCGACATTCATGCCAGCGCGTCCCTGGCCGCCTACCAGGGATTGGTGCCAGACGAGCATCTGGGCGGCTTGCCCGCGATCAAGCGCCTGTCGCTGTGGCGCGAGGCGATCGAGTATGGCGATCCCCAGGTCATCGTGGCGCTGGAGGAGGGCAAGGTGGTCGGCTTCGCCGGTTTCGACCGCTCGCGTGATAAAGGCACGCCGGCCACGGCCGGGGAGATCTGGGCGATCTACGCGGCCCCCGCGCATTGGGACCGGGGCGTGGGTCTGGCACTGTGGGACGGCGCGCGCGAGGGGCTGCTGGAAGAAGGGTGCATCAACGTGACGGTCTGGGTTCCGCTGCGCAACGAACGCGCCCTGCGCTTTTTTGAGCTCGCCGGCTTCAAGCGCGAAATGTCCACCGCCAAGACGGTGGCGATGGGGACCATCAAAGTGGAAGAAATTCGCCTCAGGCGCCCGTTGGCCTGACACCAGCGGATTTTGTTTGCGCCGCGATAGCCCGTTTCAGGCCATCTGCATGCGCAGCTGCCGGGCCGCCTCTTCAGCCCGCGCGTCGCCAATCTCGCGCAGCACGCCATCCAGATCCACCGCCTTGTGGCTGCGCTCGAAACGGCCGGTGAGCGCCACCTCGGGATGCAGTGCGCTGGCCGCATACAGGGCCCAGATTTCGCGGCCGTAGTCGGTGGCCAGCAGCTCGGGCGCAAACTGGCCGAAATAGTTCCGCAGATTGGCCACGTCGCGCTCCAGCATGGCGGGCGCGTGGTTGTTGCCCGCCGCGTCGATGGCCTGCGGCAGGTC
>CALGFL010000487.1 GCA_937881145.1 uncultured Bordetella sp. | reverse complement strand
CGTACATCGAAGCCGCCGACCCGCACCTGGTGCAAGGCGACCTGCGCCACGAACCCGCCAGCGCGCTGGCCTCCGGTCCCGACGGCCTCGACGACATCCGCCGCATCGTGCGCGACGCCCGCGCCCACCTGCACCCCGGCGGCTGGCTGCTGTTCGAACACGGCTGGAACCAGGGCGCGGCGGCGTGCGCGCTGCTCGCCGAAGCTGGCTATGCCGAGGTATTCACGGCACAGGATCTGGAGTCGCGCGATCGGGTGAGTGGCGGGCGATGCTGAGTGTCGGCGGAGGTCATCGAATGCAACGGTTCACTTATCCAAGAAATCGATAGTAGGCAGGGTGCTGCCGAATGAGTTCGGCGAAGATCGACATGACCGCCGTCCAACAGATGAGTGTTCTCACTTACTTATATGGGCTCCAATCGAACGGGGCGATTTCCCACGATTTCCCGAGCAGAAGATTGGAGAACGAGTTTTCGAGGACTACCTGCAGGATCCTTGCAAAATCACGGGAAAATTCCAGCGTTGGCTTTTCAGGGGATTCATTGCGAAAGAGCCCCAGTATTTTTTTCTGTCCATGCTCCAACAGATAGTCATCCAAGAAAAAGCTCTGGCCATCTCCCGAATCGATGAACGTGGAAAATTTAGCCGGTTTTCCAGCGCTGGCGGGCGAATAATAGATGCGAATTGATCTTCCCGAGATTTTTGATGAGTAGGTGATGAGTAGCCTTTCTCCGAGCAACGCGGAGTGGCTGATGTTATCGTCGCATGGCTCGAGATTCCATTGATTCAAGAATGATAAATTGGTGCGCAGGGATGCGGATACACTCTCGAACTCTGTCATCTCAGTTCCCGGGGAAAAGAATTTTTGTCTCTGCGTCATAGAAAGCACTGTTGTCAAGGTTATATGGATTTCCCAGGTCAACCACCGTATAGCCTTGCGCCTTCAATTTGGTGGCCCATTCAATATTTTCCTTGTACAACATGGTCTGTTTGACTTCATCCATAGTCAAATATTGGCTGTCCCTTATGCCTGCAGCGAAGTCCTGTTTGGCTTGGGACGCCAGTTGCTGGAATTCATCAAGTGCCGGTTTTGAGATGTTCGCGCCATCGAATAGTTCTGTTTTATGGCCGAGCCCGGACAGGCCTGCACCGTAGTCCCGGACCCCGGCACGGGTTTCATTGCCCATCGTCCTACCTATGACGGCAACCGTTCCGTTGTCTCCCGGTAGGACACGTTTCGCCTTCAGTCCGCTGAATTCAAGATCTTGAAGTCTTGGGGCGGCGGTCGGGGAACCTGGATGCTTGTTTGGTGCTACGGTCCGCCGACCCTCGTCGGAACTAACTGGATTGCGTCGTCGGCTCGGTGGGGCATTGGCCTGTATTTCGTCCGATCCGTTATTGATGCGCTCTGCGGGCATGGGTTTCTCGCGAACCCGCAGCCGCGGCTCCGCCTTCAGCTTACCCTCGTTCCTGACCATCCACTCCGCGAACCTCGGGCAGACCTTGCTGCCGCGCACGCTCTCGGCGAGTTCGCGCATGCTACCGCGGTCTTTGGCGAGGTAGGCGACGATGCCCATCAGCAGGAGGACGAAGACGGCGACGTGGGCGCGGGCGATCTTTTCGGCGGCGTGGTAGACAGCGAGCCGGTCGACGCGCACCGGTTGTTGCGGCAGCGGTGGCGGGGTGGCGGCCAGCCAGGCCTGGCGGATCCCGGCCCAGTAGTCGCGGGCGATGCCGGGCATGTCCTTGACGACGTACTCGGCCAGTGCCTTCAGGCCCATGGCGATGAGGATCCATTCGCCGACTTGGGCGCCTGCGCCGGCACCGACGACGACCCCCGGAATCGCGCCGA
>CALGFL010000486.1 GCA_937881145.1 uncultured Bordetella sp. | reverse complement strand
GATGCGGCCCCGGCGCGCCATCTCCTGGGCGATATCCCGCGGGACGATGGAAACCAGCCTGTCGTCGTCGGCGATCAGCCCCTCGATCACATCCAGCGAATACGTCTCGACCATCGGCTCGGGCGGCTGCACCTGGGCGCGTACGAACATTTCGGTGAGCAGATTGCCGATAGGCGTGGCCGGCGAGGGAAGAATCCAGCGCATCGAGGCCAGCTCGGGCCAGGACGGACGGTCTTGCAGCAGGCGCCGAGCCAGGCGCGGATGAACGATCAGCGCGGGGCGCTGGGGGTACAGCATGTCGTGCTGGATGCGCCGCGCGCTTGCCCCGCTGGACGCGCGCCCGATCACGCAATCGAGTTCGTGCCGCTCAAGCAATTGCAGCAGCTGATCGGTGGTGGCGCGCTGCAAGGTTACGGTCGCGCCGTGCCGCCGATGCAGCAGTGCGATGGCGCGCGTGAGCAGCGGCCCGGATACGAAGGGAATCGCGCCTACGTTCAGATGGGCGCTGTGGCCGGCCCGCAAGGCGTCGACTTCGCGGCCCCATTGTTCCAGGTCCTGCAGCAGGTGCTGGGCGCGGACCAGCGCCAGGCGGCCCAGCGGCGTGGGATGCAGCCCATGGCGTGAACGCGTGAAGAGCGGCGCGCCGAAAATCTCCTCGACTTCCGCCAGGGTCTTGGTCGCCGCCGGTTGGCTGATCCCCAGTTCGTTGGCCGTGCGGGTCAGCGAGTCATGGCGCTGCAGTGCCTGCAGGAAGGCGAGGTGGCGCGGCTTGAGCCGCGATGCCAGGCGGTTGGCCGTAGGTAAGGCAGTGGCAGGGTGTTTTTGAATAACCATTTGGTTATTTATATATCAATAAATAGGTAAATTCAGTTATTTCAAGTTTCTATACTGCCTGACTGTAATTCGCTACCTGGACTGCGTCATGGCTCAATCCGAATTCACCACCCGTCCCGAGATCCGCGGCACCTACGGCGTGGTCTCGTCGACCCATTGGCTGGCCTCGCAAGTCGCCATGAGCGTGCTCGAGCGCGGCGGCAATGCGTTCGACGCCGCCGTGGCCGGGGGGTTCGTGCTGCAGATCGTCGAGCCGCATCTGAACGGCCCCGGCGGCGAAGTGCCCATCCTGTTCTGGAGCGAGGCGGAGCGCCGCATGCGGGCCCTGTGCGGCCAAGGCCCGGCACCCGCGCTCGCTTCGGCGGCGTGGTTCCGCAGCCAGGGACACGCGCTTGTGCCGGGCATCGGCCTGCTGCCGGCGGTGGTGCCGGGCGCTTTCGGCGCATGGCTGACGATGCTGCGCGACTACGGCACGTGGGAATTGCGCGAGGTGCTGCAACCGGCCATCGACTATGCGCGCAACGGCTTTCCCCTGGTGCCGCGCATCGTGCAGGCCATCGTGGCGGTGCAGGCGCTGTTCCGCTCCGAATGGCACACCTCCGCCGAGGTCTGGTTGCCCGGCTCACGCGTGCCGCATCCTGGCGAGCTTTTCCGCGCGCCCGCCACGGCTGCCACGTACGAGCGCCTGCTGACCGAAGCCAAGGGCGAGAATCGCAAGGCCCGCATCGACGCGGCTATCGATCTCTGGTACCGCGGCTTCGTAGCGCGGCAAATCGACGATTTCTATCGCAATGCCCAGGTGCGCGACTGCACTGGCGAACGCAACGGCGGCTTGCTGCGCTATGACGACATGGCGAACTGGCATGCCTCCTACGACGAGCCTGTGACGACGCAATACGGCCGCTATACCTTGGCCAAGTGCGGTGTCTGGTCGCAGGGTCCGGTATTCCTGCAGCAGATCGGCATGCTGCGCCACCAGGACATCGCCGGGCTGCAGGCCGACGGCCCCGAGTTCGTGCACCGGGTGGCCGAGGCGGCCAAGCTGGCTTTTGCCGACCGCCTGGCCTGGTATGGCGACCCCGCGCATGTCGACGTACCCCTCGCCGCGCTGATCGGCGACGGGTATGCGCGCGAGCGTGCGGCGTTGATCGGCGCTCGCGCCTCGGACCAATTGCGCCCGGGCAGCCCGGGCGGTCGAATGCCGCGCCTGCCCGACCTATCGGCCGGCGCGCGAGCACTGGCCCGGGCCGACACGCGCTTTGGCGTCGGCGAGCCGACTTTCGCGCCGCTGCCTGCGGCCCAGGAGTGGGCCAGCCGGGAACTGTTTGTCGGCGATACCTGCCACATCGATGTGATCGACCGGCATGGCAACATGGTCGCCGCCACGCCGTCGGGCGGCTGGCTGTCGTCCAGCCCCGCGGTGCCGGGCCTGGGCTTCGCGGTCTCGACCCGCCTGCAGATGAGCTGGCTCGACGAGGGGCTGCCGGGCACGGTGGCACCGGGCAAGCGGCCGTGCACCACGCTCTCGCCTGGCCTGGCCCTGCGCGACGGCGAACCCTATATGGCTTTCGGCACGCCGGGCGGCGACCAGCAGGATCAATGGACTGTCGCCTTCTTCCTGCGCCATGCCGTCCTGGGCATGAATCTGCAGGAGGCTATCGATGCACCGTCCTGGCATATCGATCACTTCCCCGGCTCCTTCTGGCCGCGCAACGTGACGCTCAATCGCCTGACCGCAGAGTCGCGCTTTTCCGAAGCCACACTGCAGGCATTGCGTGCGGCCGGCCACGAAGTCAAGGTGGGACCGCCGTGGTCGGAAGGGCGCATCAGCGTTTGCACGCGCGAATCCGCGGGCGGCGCACTGCTGCTGCGCGCCGCGGCCAATCCGCGCGGCATGCAAAGCTACGCGGTCGGGCGCTGAGCCGGTTCCTGGGTTCGAAAGACGACATTCGCAAGCGACCTCCGGCGCGCAAGGCCGGAAAACAACAAGGGGGTAATTCTCATGCAGAAGCCGTTTTCTTCACGTTTGAGCCGCTTCGTGGCGGCGCTGGCCGTCGTGGCGGCCCTCCTGCCCGGGGCAGCCCGCGCGGCCTGGCCGGACAGACCCATCACGCTGATCGTGCCGTGGGCTCCAGGCGGCTCGACCGATATTCTTGCGCGGGTCCTGTCCAGGTATTTGTCGACCTCGCTCGGGCAGTCGGTGGTGGTGGAGAACCGTTCGGGCGCGGCGGGCAACATCGGCTCGGCCATCGTGGCGCGCGCCAAGCCCGACGGCTATACGCTGCTGATCGGCTCGATGAGCACCCACACCATGAATCAGGCGCTCTATAAGAACATGCCCTTCGACGGCGTCAAATCCTTCGCGCCCATCGCGGAGCTGGCGCTGGTCACCAACACCATGGTCGTCAACCCTTCGGTGCCGGCCAACAATGTGGCCGAATTCATTGCCTATGCCAAGGCGCATCCGGGCCGGGTGGCTTTTGCCTCGGCGGGAACGGGCTCGACCAACTACCTGAGCGCGGCGCTCTTCGAGCAGGCTACCGGCGTCAAGATGGAGCACATTCCCTATCGCGGCGGCGCGCCGGCGGTGCTCGATACTGTCGCCGGCCGTACCCAGCTGCTGTTCAGCGCCGGCACGCAGACCCTGGCGCCGGTCCACGCCGGCAAGCTCAGGCTGATCGCCGTGACGGAAGCCAAGCGTTCGCCGCTGCTGCCCAATGTGCCCACCGTGGGCGAGACCGTGCCCGGTTACGAACTGTCGGTCTGGTACGGCGCCTTCGGGCCGGCCGGCATGGATCCCAAATTGGTCGACAAGCTGAACAAGGCGATCAACGCCGTTCTGGCCAAGCCCGAGGTGGTCAAGCAAATGGGCGATATCGGGGTGCAGGTCCTGCAGACCACGCCGCAGCAGTTTTCCAGGGTTCTCGTGCACGACGAGAAGAAGTACGACAAGCTCATCCGCGACCTGGGCGTGACGGTTGACGATCAATGAATTCGGCGGTGCGCGTGACGAGTCTTTTTCCCGCTCTGGAGCGGGTTCGCGCGCTCGCCGACGCCTGCGCCGGGGAAGACCCCGTGGCCTTGTTCGCCGCCGTCGATGCCGGCGCCCGGCCGGTGCTGGGGCAGACGCTGTGCACGGTGAACCGGTTGGACATCGAGCGTCTGGCGCTGGTTCGCCTGTACAGCTCAGACCCTCGGTCCTATCCGCCCGGCGGCGGCAAGGACAAGCGCGGCACGGACTGGGGCCGGCACGTCCTGCTGGAGCGGCAGGTGTTCGTGGGCGAAGGCATCGAGGCGATCCGCCAGTC
>CALGFL010000485.1 GCA_937881145.1 uncultured Bordetella sp. | reverse complement strand
CGACTTCGAGGATCCGCACATTGAACCCGACCTGCGCCGCAGCCTGCGCGACCGGCTCGAGGTCAATCTGGCCGGCCGGCCCTTGTCCACGCGCAAGGTGCTGATGGCTTTGCAGCGGTATTAGGGCGGCGAGGGTTTTTCCGCCGTCAGCCACGCAGTACGGTTCGTCGTGAACCGCCGTTGTCCGTCATTTAACAGATCGCGCAGCCTCGGCTCGAAAAAACGCCGCTCGCCGGGCGTAAAGTGCTTTTCAAGAACGGCGCCCAGCGGCGGCGCCAAAGGGTGCGGGGAAACATTCAAGACCGCATCCCATGTCGGCATGTTCAAGGTCTGCATGTCGATGTGGAATTCAAGATGGATGTCGGTAAAGCCGGCGTCGAACGCGTAGCGCACGAGATCGCGCTCGGTGTAGTTCGAGATGGGCGTTTCCTACGCCTTTTCCGGGGTGTCCGGGAACTGGGCCGCGCGCCAACGCAAGAGCATGGCCAGAAAGGGGTCGGCAGGGCCGTGCAACTGCTGCTCCTGCGCCTCGACGAGTCTTCTCAAGAGACACACTTCCAGCGCATCGTCGCGCATGATGGGCTCGCAGATCGACAACCTGCCTGCGGGCCGCAGGATGCGATGGAATTCGCGCAGTGCGGCCGGCTTGTCCGCGACATAGGCGAGGACGGCGCGCGTCGTCACCACATCCACCGAACCGTCGGCGATGCCGGACAGCGCATCGGCCGATCCCAGCAGGAACTCGCATTGCCGGCCGACGTTGCGCACCGAGGCCATTGTCTGCACATGCTCGAGCAGCGGGGAGGAAATGTCCGTCATGAGTACCTGCAGCGACGGGCCGACGCGCTCGATCGCGCGAAAGGCGACCAGCCCGTCGCCGGTGCCGATGTCGGCAAGCCTCATGCCTGCCTCCAGCCGGGCGCCGTCCAGCACGCGGTCGGCGTATTTCATGGTGTCGGCAAGGACGCTCTGTTCGAGTTTCGCGTCGCCGCCGTGGCGCCGGTACAGCAGCCATTCGGACCAGGGATCGGAAAAATTTTGCGTCATGATTTATTTATAAATGGTAGGCACCTCGCCGCAAGCGCGATGCGCAAGTGTTCATCGGCAACGCGTGGCAGCCCGGCGGCATTGTCCTTGACCAGGATTAAGGAATTCTTAAGCGAGCAGGGCGGGCTATGCTCTGGACTTGGCCGCCGACGCGCCGGCCGGGAGACGGCAATGGATATAGCGCTTTCATTCGACCCCGTTCAAGCCGATGACTTCGATGCCCTGGCCGAGTTGCGCGCGCTGACCATGCGGCCCAGCCTGGAGCGGCTGGGCCGCTACGACCCGCAGCGTTCGCGGCGACGCCTGCAGGCCGGCTTCGCGCCGGAGCCTATGCGCTGGATCTGCCTGGACGGCGAGCGCATCGGCTTTTATTCGCTATTTCCGCAAGAGGCCGCCTGGCGCCTGGACCACCTCTATGTCCGTCCCGTCATGCAGGGCCGCGGCGTGGGCGGCGCGGTGATGCGGCGCCTGATCGCGCAGACGCAAGGCTCGGCCATGCGGGTCACGGCCTTGCGGGGCAGCGAGTCGAACGGGTTTTATCGCCGATACGGTTTTGTGCAGACCGGCGAATCGGAGTGGGACATCGAATACGAGCGGGCCGCCGAGGCGGCAGCTTGATTCTCGCCGCGCATGCCAATCCGGCGGTTCAATGGTGGTCCGGCAAGTCATTTAATTAAATAGCTTGCTATTTAATTTTGAGCGATCTATAATGTGTTCATCATGGACGAACGCCCCCGCACTTCATCCCGCCAGCCGGACAAACAGGCGCAACTGCTGCTGGACAACCAGCTTTGCTTCGCCCTGCATTCCACGTCGCTGGCCATGCAGAAGGTCTACCGCAAGCTGCTGGGCGGCCTGGGGCTGACCTATCCGCAGTACCTGGTGATGCTGGTGCTGTGGGAGCGCGACGGTCTCATCCTGTCCGAGATCGGCAAGCGCCTGTTCCTGGATTCGGCCACGCTCACGCCGCTGCTCAAGCGGCTGCAGGCCGCCGGTCTCATCCGCCGCACCCGCGACGAGCGCGACGAACGTCAGGTCGTCATCGACCTGACGGCCGAGGGCAGGGCGCTCAAGCGCCGGGCGGCCGAGGTGCCGGCCCAGCTTCTGTGCGCCACCGCGTGCACGCCCGAAACGCTGCTGCAGCTCAAGCGCGAACTGGAGCGTTTGCGCGGGCATCTGGCCGAATACGAGTAGAGTGAACGGCAGGGCGGATTTCGTTTTTGCCCGGATTTGGAGAATTTTTAAATAGTGTACTATTTAATAGTTCAATATATATATATTTGACGCATCGCAATTTCATGACGCTGCCATCCTGGCGGCATAGTTTGATCCCGGTAGTACCCAACCGGTGCCCAGCACCTTCGTCTTCAAGGAGTTTTGCCATGTCTCTCGAAAAAGTCCTCTATCGTGCCCAAGCCCAAGCCACCGGTGGCCGCGACGGCCGCGCCGTGTCGTCCGACAAGGTCCTGGACGTCAAACTGACCGTCCCGCGCGAGATGGGTGGCGCCGGCGAAGTCGGCACCAACCCCGAGCAGCTCTTCGCCGCGGGCTATTCGGCCTGCTTCCTGGGTGCCATGAAGTTCGTCGCCGGCCGCGACAAGTTCGCCATCCCGGCGGACGTGACGATACAGGGCAATGTGGGCATCGGCCCCATTCCCACCGGTTTCGGCATCGAGGTGGAACTGAAGATATCCCTGCCCGGCATGGACCCCGTAAAGGCGCGGGAGCTGATCGACCGCGCGCACATCGTCTGCCCGTATTCGAACGCCACGCGTGGCAATATCGACGTCAAGCTGACGCTGCTGTAGGCGCCGCCGGGCCCGATTGAATGTGTGTGGCTGGAACACTGCTGTCCAGCCACGCGATCAATCGGGGCTGCCTGTCCAAGTAGAATCGCGGCATCACTTCTTATTTCAGGGGGGCCGCGTGCAGCCCGTCATTTCCGTAAAGGGCGTGTCCAAGACCTATGCGTCGGGACACCAGGCCCTCAAGAACGTCAATCTCGATATCCGACCGGGTGAAATCTTCGGCCTGCTGGGTCCCAATGGGGCGGGCAAGACCACGCTGATCAGCATCATTTGCGGCATCGTCAACGCCAGCACCGGTCGGGTGCTGGCCGATGGACACGACATCGTGCGCGACTACCGCGCCGCGCGGGCCACGATCGGCCTGGTCCCGCAGGAACTCACCACCGACGCGTTCGAGACCGTGTGGAACACGGTCTCGTTCTCGCGCGGCCTATTCGGCATGGCGGCCAATCCGGCGCACATCGAGAAGGTGCTGCGCGATCTTTCCCTGTGGGACAAGAAGGACGAGCGCATCCGCGCCCTGTCCGGCGGCATGAAGCGCCGCGTGATGATCGCCAAGGCGCTGTCGCACGAGCCGCGCATCCTGTTCCTGGACGAGCCCACTGCCGGGGTCGACGTGGAGCTGCGCCGCGGCATGTGGGAGATGGTGCGGCACCTGCGCGAAAACGGCGTGACCATCATCCTGACCACGCACTACATCGAAGAAGCCCAGGAGATGGCCGACCGCGTCGGCGTGATCCGCAAGGGCGAGATCATCCTGGTCGAGGAAACGGCCGCGCTGATGCGCAAGCTGGGCCGCAAGCAGCTCGCCCTGAGTCTGGCCGCGCCGCTCGCGGCGATGCCCGAGGCCCTGCGCGGCGAGCCGCTCGAGCTGTCGGCCGATGGCTTGAAGCTTACCTACACCTACGACCAGCATCTGGAGGGTAGCGGCAGCATCGCCGGTCTGCTGGCGCGGGTGGGCGAGGCGGGCATCGCCTTCAACGACCTGCAGTCGTCGGAAAGCTCGCTGGAGGAGATCTTTGTCAGCCTGGTGAGCGAACAACAGCATGGGAGCGTGCAATGATGACTGTGCCGAGCCGCTTCAAGCAGGCATTCCCCCGCGGGGGGAAGGCGCGTAGCGCCAAGGGGGCAATATGAACTGGCACGGCGTACGCGCGATCTATCGTTTCGAAATGGCCCGCGCCTGGCGCACGCTGATGCAGAGCGTGGCTTCGCCGGTGATCTCCACTGCCCTGTATTTCGTGGTCTTCGGTTCGGCCATCGGCGGGCACATGGGGCAGATCGACGGTGTGAGCTACGGGGCCTTCATCGTGCCGGGCATGGTGATGCTGTCCCTGCTGACGCAGAGCACGTCCAATGCGTCGTTCGGCATCTATATGCCGCGCTTCTCGGGCACCATCTACGAAATCCTCTCGGCGCCGGTGTCCTACGTCGAGATCGTCATGGGTTATGTGGGGGCCGCGGCCAGCAAGTCCATTCTTCTTGGGCTCATCATCATGATCACGGCACGGGTTTTCGTGCCTTTCCACATCGAGCATCCGGTGCTGATGCTGGGTTTCCTGGTGCTCACGTCGCTGTCCTTCAGCCTGTTCGGCTTCATCATCGGCGTCTGGGCCGACGGCTTCGAGAAGCTGCAGGTGATTCCGCTCATGATCCTCACGCCGCTGACCTTCCTGGGCGGGACTTTCTATTCGATCAAGATGCTGCCGCCGTTCTGGCAAGAGGTCACGCTCTTCAATCCGGTGGTGTACCTGATCAATGGCTTTCGCTGGAGCTTCTACGGCGTGGCCGATGTGGCGGTGGGCGTGAGCCTGGGCATGACGGTGCTGTTCCTGGTGGTCTGCCTGGGCATCATCCGCTGGATATTCCATACCGGCTATCGCATGAAGCAGTAAGCCGCGCACGGGTTTCACGGTGTTTCCGGGCGCGGGCACCGGGCGCGGGCACCGGGCGCCGGGCGCCGGGCGCGGGGCGCCGGGCGCGGTGGAGCCCGTGTCAGCGGGTTATGCTGGCAGCTTTGCAAGCGCCTGCCCGGGCGCCGACGTGCAGCCATGACCGAACCGAACGAGACCGAACGCCGCCTGACCGAGCTCGAAGTCAAGCTGGGCTTTGCCGAGGACACGCTCGACCAGCTCAATCACACGATCTTTCGCCAGCAGCAGCAGATAGACCTGCTGCTGCGCGAACTGGCCGAACTGCGCCGCCAGATGCCGGTCGATTCGGGCCGGGGCGGCAACCCGCGCGACGAACTGCCGCCGCACTATTGACCCGGCTCCCATGCAACAACCTACCGCCCGGGATCTTTTCCGCATCTTCTCGCGCATCGGCCTGACCAGCTTCGGCGGCGGGCTGAGCGGCTGGCTCATGCGCGAATTCGTACAGGACCGCCGCTGGATGACCGAAGAGGAGTTCCTCAACGGCCTGGCCATCTCGCAAGCGCTGCCCGGGGTCAACGTCACGAACATGTCGATCTGGATCGGCTTTCATCTGGTCGGTCCACGCGGCGCCATGGCCGGGCTGGCGGGCATCCTCCTGCCCCCGGCCGTGCTGGTGGTGCTGATCAGCGTGGCGTTCGCGCTGCTGTCGGGCTATCCCCTGGTGCATGTCTGGCTGGCGGGCGCGGCGGCGGCGGCGATCGGCCTGTCGCTGTCCATGACGATCACGGCCGTGCGGCGCGTGCGCCGGCGCATCCTGCCCTGGGCGCTGATGGTGCTGGTGTTCGTGATGGTGGCCGTCCTGCGCCTGTCCCTGGTCTGGGTGGTGGCGATCGTGGCGCCGATCAGCGTCGCGCTGGAATATGCGCGGCTGCGGCGCGAGGCAAGGGCACGTTGATGAGCGCGCCGAACCGCCTCAAGCGCGAAATCCCCCTCGGGGGGATGGCGCGCAGCGCCAAGGGGGCACGTTGATGAGCGCGCTCCTGTGGGAACTGTTCACCACTTTCGTGCCCATCTCGCTGGTGACCGTGGGCGGCGGCCAGACCACGCTGGCCGAGATCCAGCGCCAGGTGGTCGACCTGCATCACTGGATGACCCAGGCGCAGTTTCTCAACGCCTTCGCCATCACCCGCATGGGGCCCGGGCCGGGTTCGCTGCTGGTGACGCTGATCGTCTGGCAGTTCGCCGGATTCTGGGGCGCCGTGTTGGCGAGGCTGGCCAG
>CALGFL010000484.1 GCA_937881145.1 uncultured Bordetella sp. | reverse complement strand
CCATCTGCTCGGCGCCCGACGAGGGCCGGCTGCGCGTGGCCATCAAGAAGATCGACGAGGGCGCGTTCTCGACCTGGGCCAACCATGAGCTGCAGCCGGGGCAGGTCCTGGACGTGATGCCGCCCGCCGGCAACTTCACCATCGATTTCGATCCCGGCCAGGCGCGCCATTACGCCGCCTTCGTGGTGGGCAGCGGCATCACGCCGGTGCTGTCGCTGGTGAAGACGGCGCTGTCCATCGAGCCCAACAGCCGATTCACGCTGTTCTTCGGCAACCGGGCCTCGTCCTCGGTGCTGTTTCGCGAAGAGATCGAGGACATCAAGAACCGCTACATGGCACGTTTCGCGCTGGCCTACATCATGAGCCGCGAGGCGCAGGACGTCGAGCTCTTTAACGGCCGGCTCGACGGCGACAAGGTGGCCCAGCTGGTGCGCACCTGGATGCCGATCGATTCCGTTGACTACGCCTTCATCTGCGGTCCGCACGACATGATCGAAAGCGTGAACGAGCGCCTGCAGGCGCTGGGCATGCCCGGCGACCGCATCAAGTTCGAGCTGTTCGGCGCGCCCAAGGGGCCGCGTTCGCTGCGCACCGGACGCGATGCCGCCACCGCGCCGGGCAAGGGCCAGTGCGAAGTCACCGTGGTCAAGGACGGCCACCGCCGCAGCTTCTTCATCGACAAGAACCGCGACAGCGTGCTCGATTCGGCGCTGGAGCAGGGCATAGACCTGCCGTACTCGTGCAAGGGCGGCGTGTGCTCCACCTGCCGCTGCAAGGTTGTCGACGGCGAGGTGGACATGGATGCGAACTTCGCGCTCGAAGACTACGAAGTGGCGCGCGGCTTCGTGCTCAGCTGCCAGAGCTTTCCGGTCAGCGACAAGCTGGTGCTGGATTTCGACCAGGAAACCTGAGCGCCGCATTCGCACACACTTACGCCCTATCTTTATTTCTGACCTCCATTCATCGAACCCATCGCGGAGAAACCAAGTGTCCATCGATTTCTTTGAACGCCACCAGGCGGTGCTGGAACAAGCCCAGCGCGTCGCCGCCGAGCGCGGCTACTGGAGCCCGCACCCCGAGTCGCCCAGCCCGCGCAACTACGGCGAGGGTTCCGCCGAGGCCGGCGCGGCGGCTTTCGAGGCGCTGCGCGGCAAACCTTTCCCCATCGACCTGCCGCTGGCCGAGGGCAGCGTGGGCGGCGAGATGTCGCCTTTCGGTTTCGCGCTGGGCATCACCTATCCGCGCGTCAAGCCCGACGCCCTGATCGGCGCCGCCACCAAGGCCCTGGCGCAATGGCGCAAGGCGGGTCCCCGCGCCTGGGTGGGCGTGTCGCTGGAAATCCTGCATCGGATCAACAAGCGCACTTTCGAGATCGCCAACGCCATCCAGCACACCACCGGCCAGGCCTTCGTCATGGCCTTCCAGGCCGGCGGCCCGCACGCACAGGACCGCGGCCTGGAAGCCGTGGCCTATGCCTGGCAGGAGATGGCGCGCATCCCGGCGCGGGCCCTGTGGGAAAAGCCGCAGGGCAAGAACGAGCCCATCCGCATGGAAAAGCAGTTCACCATCACGCCGCGCGGCGTGGCGCTGGTAATCGGCTGCAGCACCTTCCCCACCTGGAACGGCTATCCGGGCCTGTTCGCCAGCCTGGCCACGGGCAACGCGGTCATCGTCAAGCCGCATCCGGCGGCCATCCTGCCTTTGGCGATCACGGTGAAGATCGCACGCGAGGTGCTGGCCGAAGCCGGCTTCGATCCCGATGTGGTGCAGCTGGCCGCGCACGAGGCGGGCGACGACACCGTGCAGAATCTGGCCCTGCGCCCCGAGGTCAAGCTCATCGACTTCACCGGCAGCACGCAGAACGGCAACTGGCTGGAAAACAACGCGCGCCAGGCGCAGGTCTATACCGAGAAGGCCGGCGTCAACCAGGTCATCATCGATTCGGTCGAGGACATCAAGGCCGTGGCGCGCAATCTGGCCTTTTCGCTGGCTCTGTACTCGGGCCAGATGTGCACCGCGCCGCAGAACATCTACGTGCCGCGCGGCGGCATCCGCACGGCCGAGGGCACGATGAGCTTTGACGACGTGGCCGCCGCACTGGGCACGGCTGTGGAAAAGCTGACGGCCGATCCGGCCAAGGCGGTGGAATTCCTCGGCGCCATCCAGAGCGCGGCCACGGCCAGCCGCGTCGAGAAGGCGCGCGGCCTGGGTCTGCCGGTGGCGGCCGAAAGCCGTACGCTGGAACACCCGCAGTTTCCGCAGGCCCGCGTGCGCACGCCGCTCCTGTTGCGCGCCGAGGCGGGCAATGCGGCGCTGTCGCAAGAGTGGTTCGGCCCCATCGCGTTCGTGGTGGCTACCGACTCCACCGCGCACAGCATCGAGCTGACGCGGCGCAGCGTGCAAGAGCACGGCGCGCTTAGCCTGTCGGTCTACACCACCGACCCGAGGGTCGTCGAACAGGCCCGGGAAGCGGCCGAAGAATCCGGCGTGGCGCTCTCGCTCAACCTGACCGGCGCCGTCTTCGTCAATCAGACCGCGGCCTTCAGCGATTTTCACGGCACGGGCGCCAACCCGGCGGCCAATGCGGCGCTGTCGGATTCGGCCTTCGTGTCCAATCGCTTTCGCGTCGTGCAGACGCGCTGGCACGTGTGAGGCGCACATGGCGTATCAGAACATTCTCTTCGATCTGAGCGGCGGCATCGCGCGGCTGACCTTCAACCGACCCGAAAAGCTCAACAGCTTTACCGCGGCCATGCACGGCGAAGTGGCCGATGCGATGGCGCGCGTCGAAACCGAAGGCGCCCGCGTGCTGGTGATCACCGGCGCGGGCCGCGGCTTCTGCGCCGGACAGGACCTGAGCGAGCGCAAGCCTTCGAACGAGCCCATCGACCTGGGCGAGACCGTCGGCACCTACTACAACCCGCTGGTCAAGCGCCTGCATGCGCTGCCCATGCCTGTGGTGATGGGCGTGAACGGCGTGGCCGCGGGCGCCGGAGCCAATCTGGCCTTCGCCGGCGACATCGTCATCGCCAAGGAGTCGGCCAGTTTCATCGAGTCGTTCTCCAAGCTGGGGCTGATTCCCGACACCGGCGGCACCTATGTGCTACCGCGCCTGGTGGGCCGCGCTCGAGCGCTGGGCCTGGCCCTGCTGGGTGACAAGCTGCCCGCGCGCCAGGCCCAGGCCTGGGGCCTGATCTGGCAGTGCGTGCCTGACGATCAGTTCGATGCCGAGCTCGACAGGCTGGCGCGGCATTTCGCGCAAGCGCCCACCAAGGGCCTGGCGGCCACCAAGCGCGCCCTGGCGGCGAGCCTGGGCAATGATCTGGCGACCCAGCTCGACCTGGAGCGCGACCTGATGCGCGAGATGGGCAGGAGCCGCGACTATGCCGAAGGCGTGACCGCTTTCTTTGAAAAGCGCGCGCCGCAATTCAAGGGGGAATGATGCACAGTGCAGTGGTAGCGGTTCCAACCGATCCGCAGGCCTTGGCGCAAGCCGTGGCCGAAGGCATGTACGCCAAGGACCCGGCCACGCAGGGGTTGGGCATGCGCGTGGTCGAAGTCGCGCCCGGCTACGCCAGGCTGACGATGACGGTGCGCAGCGATATGCTCAACGGCCATCGCACTTGCCACGGCGGCTTCATCTTCGCCCTGGCCGACAGTGCCTTTGCGTTCTCGTGCAATTCGCGCAACGTGGCCACCGTGGCCTCGGGCTGCACCATCGACTTTCTGGCGCCGGGCTTCGAGGGCGACGTGCTCGTGGCCGAGGCGCAGGAGCGTTCGCTGGCCGGCCGCACGGGCGTCTACGACATTACCGTCACCAACCAGGAGGGCCGCGCCATCGCCATCTTCCGCGGCCGCTCCTATCGCATCAAGGGGCAGGTCATCGGCGAGCCGGGCGATGCCTAGCGCTCGAACGAAACCCGCGCAGAGATAAAAGCAGGAGACACCATGATGAACACGCTCAGCAAGCCCGGCCTGGATCCCATCGAGCATGCCAGCCGCGACGAAATCGAAGCCCTGCAGCTGCAGCGGCTGAAGTGGACGCTGGCCCATGCCTACAACAACGTCCCGCACTACAAGAAGGCGTTCGACGAGGCCGGGGTGCATCCCGACGATCTCAAGCAGCTGTCGGACATCGCCAGGTTTCCCTTCACCACCAAGAAGGAACTGCGCGAGAACTACCCCTTCGGCATGTTCGCCGTGCCGCGCGAGCAGGTGGCGCGGGTGCATGCATCGAGCGGCACCACCGGCAAACCGACCGTAGTGGGCTACACCCGGCAGGACCTGGACAACTGGGCCGGCCTGGTCGCGCGCTCGATCCGCGCGGCCGGCGGCAAACCCGGTGACATCGTGCACGTGGCCTACGGCTACGGCCTTTTCACCGGCGGCCTGGGCGCGCACTACGGCGCCGAGAAGCTGGGCTGCACGGTGATCCCCATGTCGGGCGGGCAGACCGAAAAGCAGGTGCAGCTGATCCAGGACTTCAAGCCCGACATCATCATGGTCACGCCCTCGTACTTCTGCAACATCCTGGAAGAGCAGCGCAAGCAGGGCATCGATCCGCGCGCCAGTTCGCTGCGCATCGGCATCTTCGGCGCCGAGCCCTGGACAGGCCAGATGCGCAAGGACATCGAGACCCAGGCCGGCATCGATGCGATCGACATCTACGGCCTTTCCGAAGTGATGGGGCCGGGCGTGGCCAGCGAGTGCGTCGAGACCAAGGACGGCCCGGTGGTGTGGGAAGACCACTTCTACGCCGAGATCATCGATCCTGTCACCGGCCAGCCGGTGGCCGAAGGCGAGGAGGGCGAGCTGGTCTTCACCTCGCTCACCAAAGAGGCCATGCCCGTCATCCGCTATCGCACGCGCGACCTCACGCGCCTCTTGCCGCCCACCGCGCGCAGCATGCGCCGCATCGGCAAGATCACCGGCCGCAGCGACGACATGCTGATCATCCGCGGGGTCAATGTGTTTCCCACCCAGGTCGAGGAGCAGGTGCTCAAGATCGCCCAACTGGCGCCGCACTATCAGCTGGTGCTCACGCGCGAAGGCAATCTGGACTCGCTGGAGATTCTTACCGAGGTGCGCGCCGAGTTCGATCATCTGTCCGAGACCGAACGCGAGACCCTGGGCAAGCAGCTGCAGCACGCGGTGAAGTCGTATATCGGCGTGACCGCGCGCGTGCAAGTGGCCGAAGGCGGTTTCGTCGAGCGCACGCTTACGGGCAAGGCCCGCCGCGTGGTCGATAAACGGCCGCGCGGATAGGTCTTTGCGGATCGCAGGCGCGGGATTGGCTACCATGACGGATATGGCCAATTCCGAGTCCTCCCGATTTTCCGCCTGGCGTCTTGGATGGGCGCTGATGCGGCGCGATGCGCGCGCAGGGGAGCTGCGGCTGCTCGTCCTGGCCCTGGTGGTGGCCGTGGCGGCCATCACCAGCGTGGGATTCCTGTCCGACCGCGTTTCGCAGGCGCTGGTGCGCGATTCGGCGCAGATGCTGGGTGCCGATCTGGTGCTGCAGGCCGATGCGCCCATCGCGCCGGATTTTTCCGCCCAGGCGCGCAAGCAAGGCCTGGCCATATCTGCCGTCGAGCAGTTTGCGTCCATGGCCGGTTCCGCCTCCGGCGCGCAACTGGTCTCGCTCAAGGCGGTCGAACCGGGTTATCCCCTGCGCGGCGTGCTGCGCGTGGCCGGCCAACCCTACGGTCCCGATGCGGCCACCCGCGATGTACCCGCACCCGGCACGGTCTGGGTCGACGCGCAGCTGCCCGCCCTGCTCGGCATCAAGGTGGGCGAGAGCATCAATCTGGGCGATGCGCATTTGCGCGTGGCCAAAGTGCTGTCTTACGAACCTGATCGCGGCATGCAATTCATCGACCTGGCGCCGCGCGTATTGATGAATCTGTCCGACTTGCCGGCCACCCATCTGGTGGTGACCGGCAGCCGGGTCCAATACCTGCTGCTGGCGGCGGGCTCGCCTGCGGACGTGGCGGGCTATCGCGCCTGGCTCGAACCCCGATTGGGGCGCGGGCAGAAGCTGGACAGCCTGGAATCGGGCCGCCCCGAAATACGCCGCACGCTGGACCGCGCCCAGCGCTTTCTCGCGCTGGTGGCCTTGCTGGCCGTGATGATCGCAGCGGTGGCCGTGGCGCTGGCCGCGGGTCGCTTCATGCAGCGCCACCGCGACGGCATCGCCGTCATGCGCTGCCTGGGCGCGCGGCAGGCGCAGATCGCGCGCCTGCTGTGGGTCGAGTTCGGCACGATAGGCCTCTTTGCCTGCCTGGCGGGCTGCGCGCTGGGCTATGGCTCGCATCAGGCGCTGGTGTGGCTGCTGTCCGGGATCATCCATGCCTCGCTGCCGGCGCCGTCGTTCGTGCCGGCCCTGCAGGGCATGTTGACCGGCATGCTGTTGCTCCTGGGGTTTGCCATGCCCTCGCTGGCGCGCCTGCGCCGAGTGCCGCCGGCCCGCGTATTGCGCCGCGACCTCGATGCCGCGCCGGCTCGCGATCTCGTGGGCTATGCCCTCGGCGCGCTGGGCCTGGCGTTGATGATCCGGTGGTTTGCGGGCGACGCCACGCTGGCCGCCGTCGTGGCGGGCGGTTTTCTCGCCGCCTTTCTGGCGTTCGCACTGGCGGCCTGGCTGTGCGTGCTGGCCCTGGGCGGCGCGCGCAATGCCTTGCATGGCGTGCCTGCCCTGCGTTTCGCCCTGGCCGGCGTGGTGCGCCGCCGTCTGGCCACGATCACGCAAGTCTGCGCTTTGTCGGTGGGCTTGATGGCGCTGTTGCTGCTTACCCTGACCCGTACCGATCTGATCGCCGGCTGGCAGCACTCCTTGCCGCCCGACGCGCCTAACCGCTTTCTCATCAATGTGCAGGACGACCAGCGCGATGCCGTGGCCCGACGGCTCGCCGAGGCCCACCTGACGCAGGCCAGGCTCCTGCCCATGGTGCGCGGCCGCTTGATCGAGGTGAACGGCAAGCCCGTCGGCCCGGACGATTATGACGATCCGCGCGCCAAGCGCCTGGTCGATCGTGAATTCAACCTTTCCTACGGCGGCGGCCTGCCCGAGGGCAATCGCATCACGCAAGGCCAATGGCTGCGGCCGCACGGGCAGGGCGAGGTGTCGCTGGAAACCGGCCTGGCCGAACGCCTGAATCTGCATCTGGGCGACAGGCTGGTCTTCGAGGTGGGCGGGCAAGACGTCGATGCCACGGTGACCAGCCTGCGCAAGGTCGATTGGGATTCGATGCGGGTCAACTTCTTCGCCATCCTGTCGCCGGCCTCGCTGGCCGACCAGCCCCGCAGCTGGATCACTTCCTTCTATCTGCCACCGGGCCGCGGCGAGGTGCCGCGCGAGTTGATCGCCCGGTTTCCCAACCTGACGATCTTCGACGTGGCCGCGCTGTTGAACCAGCTGCAGAGCGTGCTGGCCGAGGTGGGCCGCGCGGTGCAGCTGCTCTTTGTCTTCACGCTGCTGGCGGGCGCGCTGGTCCTGGCCGCCGCGCTGGCGTCCACGCGCGACGAACGCATGCGCGAAGCGGCGGTGCTGCGCGCTTTGGGTGCCACCCGCGCGCAATTGGCCCGCGCCCAGCGCATCGAGCTGTTGGCGGTGGGCGCGCTGGCGGGGCTCCTGGCCGCCGCGGGCGCCGTCGCCGTGGACTGGCTGTTGGCCGAACGGGTGTTTCACTTCGCCATGACTCCAAGCCTCTGGCCCTGGCTGGCGGGGCCGGCGGCCGGCATGCTGGTGGCCTGGGCCGGCGGCGCCCTGGCGCTGCGCGGCGTGCTGCGCACCCCGCCCTTGGTAAGCTTGCGCGAAATCTGAACCCTGCCAACCGAGTTTTTCATGACCACAACCACCCGGGTCGAGCCGACTTTCGAGCCGCTGGATTCCAGCAAGACCATTTTTGAACTGCTGGGCGGCGAACCCGCTGTCCGCGCCCTGGTCGACCATTTCTACGATCTCATGGACATGGAACCCGATTTCGCCGTCCTGCGCGGCGTGCACGGTCCCAGCCTGGACCAGGCGCGCGACAAGCTTTTCTGGTTCCTGTGCGGCTATTTCGGCGGTCCCGATCACTACATCGAGCGCTTCGGCCATCCGCGCCTGAGGGCACGCCATTTGCCGTTCTCCATCGGCGAAGCCGAGCGCGACCAGTGGGTAGCCTGCATGGGGCGCGCCATGCTGGATCAGGGCGTGCCTCAGGCGCTGCTCGAGCGCATCCTGCAGTCGTTCTTCGGCACGGCCGATTGGATGCGGAATCGGGCAGGGTGATGTTTGCTTGAATCGCTGCTTGATTGAGTTCTTAAATCGCCGAGGCTGCCCTGCGGAATTCCGATGCTCGCCCGGTGGGCTCCGCTTCGGATTCCTCCGGGGTCCTAGGCTTGCATCAGCCTCATTCGGCGGTTTTAAAACCTCTCATGGGCTGATGCCATGAGCCGTCGATAGGGCGGAGGGAGTCCGAAGCGCGGGGCCGGCCAACCGGAGCCCACCGGGCGAGCATCGGAACTCCCGCAGTCCTGTCGACGGCGTCCTAAGAACCCGGCCAGAGACCAAAAAGAACCCGGCCAGAACCCAAAAAACCAACAAACAACAAGCGAAATCCCCCAGGTTTTCCATAGAGAAAAAGGCTTTATCATTCCGCTTTTTGGCAAATCCTGGACACGACAAGATCCAGACAAAGGGGAAACAGATGAAGCTCGGAAAACACGCAGCAACCCTCCTCGCGGCGGCCTTGGCGCTGGCCGTTGGCACCGCGACCGCGGCGCAAGAAAAGGTTCTCAACGTCTACAACTGGTCCGACTACACCGCGCCCGACACCATTCCGGGCTTCGAGCGGACCACCGGCATCAAGGTGCACTACGACGTCTACGACAGCAACGACGTCCTGCAGGCCAAGCTGCTGGACAAGATCATGGGCACGCCTGGCAATGCCGACCT
>CALGFL010000483.1 GCA_937881145.1 uncultured Bordetella sp. | reverse complement strand
GTCGTGCAATGCGCCCAGCAGCATGTCCATCATGGGCGTGTCGCCCATGCGCGCGCCGAAGCGTAGCGCGGGGTTGGCATAGGGCGCCCGCGACATGCTTTCGGCGCCGCCGGCAACCGCGATCGTGCAGTCTCCAAGCAGGATGGACTGCGCGGCGGAAACGACCGCCTGCAGGCCGGAACCGCACAGGCGGTTCACGTTGAAGGCCGGCGTGGACTCGCCGCAGCCGCCTTCGATGGCCACGACGCGCGCCAGATACATGTCCCGGGGTTCGGTATGGATGACTTGGCCGAAGCAGACATGCCCGACCTCGGCGGGATCGATTTGCGCACGCTCCACTGCGGCCCGCAGCACCGTGGTGGCGAGTGCGGTGGGCGGGATGTCTTTCAGGCTTTTACCGAAGGTGCCGATCGGGGTGCGAAGGGCGGACAAGACGACGATTTCTCTGCGGCTCATGACGGGCGTCCAGGTCAGATGGAAGACGGCGTCGACGAGTGTACCTGTCGGCATGACCGCGCTTTGGCTGCTTCGTGGCGCAGTTGGTCGAAGCCGGTGGCAGGAACGGTCTCGTTCCGTCGATCGGCGATCTCGTCCAGCCGGCCGATCAGGGCGCGCGCCGACAAGTCGGCCGCGTTCATGCATATGCCTTGGGTCATGGTGATGTTCGCCTGCTCGAAGCTGCCCGCGCCCACCATCAGAATGGTCCGGGTCGGGGCGTTTTCCGTCACCAGCGCGACAAGGGCGGGGCTGACCGAAGAGGGGGCGAACAGGTCCAGCACTTCCTGCTCGAGAAGACCTTCGGTCATAGCCGTGGCGGCCGTGGGCGCAAGGCAGTTCACGCGCACGCCGTAGCGCTCGCCTTCCAGCGCGAGGGTCTGCATCAAGCCCACCAGCGCCATCTTGGCCGCTCCATAATTGGCCTGCCCGAAATTGCCGTAGAGACCCGAGGATGACGTGGTCATTACGATGCGCCCGTAGTTCTGCTCGCGCATGGCGTTCCATACCGCATGAGTGCAATGCACGGCGCCCATCACGTGCACTTCCATGACGAGCCGGAATTCTTCCAGGCTCATCTTGGCGAAGCTTTTGTCGCGCAGGATTCCTGCGTTGTTCACCAGGATATCGACGCGGCCCCAGCGCTGGACGGCGAGCCGGACCATGGCCTGGACCTGCTGCGGATCCGTCACGTCGGCGCCCTGTGCGCAGGCGTCCCCGCCGGCCGCGCGGATGGCGTCCGCCACGGCCTGCGCCTCGGAGCCCGGCTGGTCCGCGCCTTTGTCGTTGACCAGGACCTTGGCGCCATGGCGCGCGAGCTCGAGCGCATGCGAGCGTCCAAGCCCGCGACCGGCTCCGGTCACGATGGCGATACGGTCTTGCAAAAGCTGTGTCATGTTTTCTTCGATGATAGAAATGATTTCAGGCGAGCGGGGCTTCTTCTCGCGTTCGGATGACGCCGGTGCGCTCGAGTTCGGCGATTGCATCCGCGTCAAGGCCGGCGCGGGTCAGCACGGCGCGGCTGTCCTGACCCAAAGAGGGCGCGCCGGCTGGCGTCGGACCGCCGTCTTGCGCGAAAGCGAAACCTATGCCGCGGGTACGCAGCTCGCAGCCGTCCTGCTGGAACAGATAGTCCGGCAAGTTCACACAATGAGTGGTGTCGACCTCATGGAGGAATTCCTCCAGTTTTCTCACCTTGGCCGCGGGCACGCCGGCATGGCTCAACGAATCTTCGAGTTGCGTCGCGCTGCGCGCTGCGAACGCCATCTGCAGGCGCTGCGCAACGTACTCCCGGTCATTGGGAACAACGAAACCATTGGCTGCGTTGAATGCGTCCAGATCGAGAGCCTGGGCGTCGCTGCACAATTCTTCGACGCCCAGGGCGGCCGCCAGCTTGCGAAACTGGGCCGGCGTGTTCGCGGCGACGGCCAGCCAGCCGTCCGCGCAGCGGTAGGTGTCGGCAGCGGGGCTGCCCGTGTAGCCGCGGTTGCCGACACGGCGCGTGGGCGTGGCGTCGCTCAGATAGGCGCAGGCGTTGGGATACATCAGCATCAACGAGGCCTGGACCATGGACGAGTCGATGTACTGGCCTGCTCCCTCGCGGGAACGGCGGTGCAGCGACGCGACGATGGACAGCGCCGAGAGCATGCCGACCGCGACGTCGATGACGGGAAAGCCGACCTTGATCGGCGGCGCGTCGTCTCCTTCGCCAGACATCATCATCATGCCGGTCAGCGCCTGTACGACGTGGTCATAGGCGCCGCGCTGCGACCAACCGCCTTGTTGCCCGAATCCGGAGATCGAGCAGTAGACGATGTCCGGCCTGACGGCCTTGATGCTGTCATAGTCGAGCCCATGCCGGGCGACCACGCCGGGCCGGAAGTTTTCTATGAAGACATCGACCGAAGCGGCCAGGGTGCGCAGCAGCTCGGCGCCCTGCTGCGTGCGGATATCCAGCGCCAGCGACCGCTTGCCGGCATTGATGGCGGCGAACCCGGTGGGCGTGTCGGTGTCCGCTCCCGCTTTCATCGAGCGCAGGACTTCGCCGGCCAGCGGCGGTTCGACCTTGATGACTTCGGCGCCCAGCTGCGCCAGGTAGAACGAGGCGAGAGGCCCGGCGATCACGTGCGACAGGTCCAGCACGCGTACGCCTTCGAGTGGCTTGGACATGAATGCTTCCGGTCAGTCGGCGGTGATGCCGGCGAGTTTGATGATCTGGGTCCATTTCGCGGATTCGGCACGCACGAATTTCGCAAAGGCCTGAGGGCTGTCGCTCCGGACCACGTGCACGCCGATCGATGCGAACATGCTTATGACCGAGGGATCCTTGAGCGCGGCGGTCGTCGCGCGGTAGAGCGTGTCGACGGCGGTGGCCGGAGATTTTCGGGGCAGCCAGAAGCCGAACCAGAATTCCTGGATTGTCAGATCGTTGTGCAGGATATCGTTCAAGGGCGGCACGCCGGGGAGCTCGTCCAGCGGGACCTGGCTGGTCACGGCCAGGGCACGCAGCTTTCCGCTCCGGACTTGCGGGATGGCGGTGCCTGCGATGGTGAAGGCGAAATCCGTATCGCCGCGCAGCAGCGAGATCGGGATTTCCACCGAGCCCTTGAAGGGGACATGCACCGCGTTGAGTCCGAGCAGCGACACGAAGGTCGCGCCGCCCAGATGCGCGGCCGAACCGATGCCGCCGGAGCCGTAGTTCATCTTCCCGGGGCGGGCCTTCACAGCGGCGATGAGGTCCTGCACGGTGCGATAGGGCGATTCGGCGGCCACGACCAGCACGCTGGGAGAGGTGCCGATGAGGGTGACCGGCACGAAGTCGTTGATCGGGTCGAACTTCAGGTTGGGCTGCAGCGCCTTCTGGATCAGGTGCGAGTTCGAACCCAGCAGGACGGTGTAGCCGTCGGCGGGAGACTGGGCGACGTATTGGGCCGCCAGCACGCCGCCCGCGCCGACTTTGTTTTCGACGATGACGGATTGCCCCAGCGTGGCGCCAAGCTTGGGGCCGAATTGCCGCATCATGATGTCGGGTCCGCCGCCGGCGGCGTAAGGAACGATGACGCGCATGGGATAGCGGGGATAGGTTTCGTCGGCTTGCGCGGCTATGGGCGGCAGCATCAGGCCGGCGCCCAGGGCGCCCAGACAGAATTGGCGGCGTTGCATGGTGTCTCCTTGTCTTTGTAGTGCGCAGAGAATAAGCAATCGCTGCTTATATAAAAAGTGATATGTTTTTATATAGTGATCAATTTATGTTTGATATCTATTCATGAGTGAAGCGATGGAGCCGGATCACCTGGTCGCCAAGCTGCGGTTTCGCCATCTGCGCTTGCTGAAAGAAGTCCAGGGCCGCGGCAGCCTGCGTGCCGCGGCCCTGGCGCTCAACCTGACGCAGCCCGCCTTGAGCAAGGCGCTGACGGAAATCGAGGCCGCTTTCGGCTTTCCCCTGTTCGCGCGCGCGGCGCGTGGCCTGACGCCAACCGCCCAGGGCGAGGTAGTGCTGCGCGGCGCGACGCTGCTGCTGGAACAGCTGACCCATGTGCGCTCGGAAGCCATCACCGCAGACCGCTTTGTCGCCCATGTCCGGATTGGCGCGCCGCCGTTCGTGGCACAGGTCTACCTGCCTGACGTGATCTCGAAATTGGTGCTGCGCGAGATGCCCGTGCGGGTGAAGTTGATAGAAGAGCGGGTGCCCTTCCTGATCCGCGCGCTGCAACAGGGAGATCTCGACGCGCTGATCACCACCTTTCCTCGGCAGATGCTGGGCTCCGATGCGAATGGCTTCGAATATGCGAATCTGTTCGAGGTGAGTATCGCCGCCGTCG
>CALGFL010000482.1 GCA_937881145.1 uncultured Bordetella sp. | reverse complement strand
TGTACGTCCAGCGATGCAGCGGGCAGACGATATTGCCGCCGGTGCCGGACAGGCTGCCGTGCGTGTTTACGTTGCCTGCCACATTGCCCGTGGCACCGCCCAGCATGATCGCCTGGCGGTGGCGGCACACGTTGGAAATCAACTCCACGCCGCCCGCGCCTGGCGCATTGCGCACCAGCGCGCGGCCGTTGCTTTCCTGTACGAGGGCGCGCCAATCGCCGATCTCGGGCACGAGCTTTTCGTGGCCGACGTACAGAGAGGATTGCTTGAAAATGCGTTCTTGCTCGCGGGCGAAAAGCGCTGCGTCGAAATAAGCGTCTACGCCGAGCGCGCTGCGAGCCGGCACCACGTGTGCCATCCGACCAATGTCGGTCATGAGGGTTTGCTCCGCTAAAGACAAAAAAAGCCAGAGCGGGACACGGCGCACGCGCTGCTGGCGATAAGGGCCGCAATTTTACCTCAAGATCGTGAAATTGTGCCGAGCTGCCCAGTCATAAATGTTCTTCCTGGGGACGGCAAGCCTGCGCCGCGCCACGTGGGGGCTTGCCCTCTTTCCCTTACAATTCAAAGTTCCCTGCCTCTTATTCGATTGGAGACTCGCTTGGCCTCGAAGCAAGCCGACGCAGCCGCCCAGCCCGGCCCCTTGCCTCAGGATTTCGAAACGGCCCTGGCCGAACTCGAAGCCCTTGTGGCCGCCATGGAAAACGGTTCCATGCCGCTCGAACAGTCGCTGTCGGCCTATCGCCGCGGCGTCGAGCTCACGCGCATCTGCCAGGAAAAGCTCGCCCAGGCCGAACAGCAGGTCAAAGTGCTGGAGGGCGATCTGCTGCGGCCGCTCGATCCCTCGGTCCTGGGGGACGAATAAGGAATGAGCTCCACGACTGCATCCAAGGCCGGTCCGTCGTTTCCGGACTGGCTGCGCGACCGCGCCGCACACATCGAACGCGTGCTCGATGCGCTGCTGCCCACCCCGAACCAGGCGCCGCGGCGCCTGCACGAAGCCATGCGCTACGCGGTGCTGGGCGGCGGCAAGCGGGTGCGCGCGGCCCTGGTGTACGCGGCCGGCCATGCGTCCTGCACCGGCACGCCGGCCACCGAGGCCTCGCTGGATCGTGCCGCCGCAGCCATCGAACTGATCCACGCCTACTCTCTGGTGCACGACGACCTGCCGTGCATGGACGATGACACGCTGCGCCGCGGCCGGCCCACGGTGCACATGCAATTCGACGAAGCCACCGCCATGCTGGCGGGCGATGCCATGCAGCCGCTGGCCTTCGAACTGCTGGCCGGCATGCCCACGTCGCCGGCCCTGGCGGCGCAGGCCGTCACCATTCTCGCGCACGCCGCCGGCAGCCTGGGCATGGCCGGCGGGCAGGCCATAGACCTGGACAGCGTGGGGCGCAGTCTCGCGCGCGACGAGCTGCAGACCATGCACAGCATGAAGACCGGCGCCATGCTGGCCGCCAGCGTCACGCTGGGCGGCATCGTCGCGGGCGCCAGTTCCGGCACGCGCCAGGCCCTGGATGCCTACGCGCGAGCCATCGGCCTGGCCTTCCAGGTGGTCGACGACATTCTCGACGTGACTGCCGATACGGCCAGCCTGGGCAAGACGCCGGGCAAGGACGCCGCCGACAACAAACCCACCTACGTGTCGCTGCTGGGCCTGGACGAGGCCCGTTCGTACGCCCGCCAACTGGGCGAAGCGGCGCACGAGGCCATCTTGCCGCTGGGCGAGGGCGCCGAGCGCCTGGCGCAACTGGCCGATTTCATTGTTTTCCGAGACCGCTGAACGCAGTATGAGCACCGAAATCCTGGATCGCATCAACGAACCGGCCGATCTGCGCCGCCTTGATCGCCGCGACCTGCGCCGCGTGGCTACCGAGCTGCGCGAGTTCGTGCTCGATTCGGTCTCGCGCACGGGCGGCCACCTGTCGTCCAACCTGGGCACCGTCGAACTCACCCTGGCCCTGCATTATGTGTTCGACACGCCGCACGACCGCATCGTGTGGGACGTCGGCCACCAGTCGTATCCGCACAAGATCCTCACCGGCCGCCGCGCCGCCATGGCCGGCCTGCGCCAGCAGGGCGGCATCTCGGGCTTTCCCAAGCGCAGCGAATCCGAATACGACGCCTTCGGCACGGCGCACTCGTCGACCTCGATCTCGGCCGCCCTGGGCATGGCCGTGGCCTCGCGCAATGCCGGCGTGCAGCGCCAGCACATCGCCGTGATCGGCGACGGCGCCATGACCGCCGGCATGGTTTTCGAAGCCATGAACAACGCCGGCGTCACGCCCGACGTGAACCTGCTGGTCATCCTCAACGACAACGACATGTCGATCTCGCCGCCGGTGGGCGCGCTCAACCGCTACCTGGCGCGGCTCATGTCCGGCCGCTTCTACGCGGCCGCGCGCAACGTGGGCCGCGCCGTGCTGTCGCACGTGCCGCCGGTGCTGGAGCTGGCGCGCCGCTTCGAAGAACATGCCAAGGGCATGGTCACGCCCGCCACGCTGTTCGAAGAATTCGGCTTCAATTACGTCGGCCCGATCGACGGCCACGATCTGGATGCGCTCGTTCCCACCTTGCAGAACCTCAAAGAGCTGCAAGGCTTGCAGTTCCTGCACGTGGTGACCAAGAAAGGGCAGGGCTACAAGCTGGCCGAAGCCGACCCGGTGCTCTATCACGGCCCCGGCAAATTCGACCCCAGCGTGGGAATCCAGAAGTCCAAGGCCCCGGCCAAGCAGACTTTCACGCAAGTTTTCGGCCAGTGGCTCTGCGACATGGGCGAAGCCGACGCGCGTCTGTTCGGCATCACGCCCGCCATGCGCGAAGGCAGCGGCCTGGTCGAGTTCGAGCAGCGCTTCCCCAAACGCTATTTCGACGTGGGCATCGCCGAGCAGCATGCCGTCACCTTCGCCGCCGGTCTGGCCTGCGAAGGACAGAAGCCGGTGGTCGCCATCTACTCCACCTTCCTGCAGCGCGGCTACGATCAGTTCATCCATGACGTGGCCTTGCAGAACCTGGACGTGACCTTCGCGCTGGACCGCGCCGGTCTGGTGGGCGCCGACGGTGCTACGCACGCCGGCAACTACGACATCGCCTTCCTGCGCTGCATTCCCAATATGGTGGTCGCCACGCCTTCGGACGAAAACGAGGCGCGCCTGCTGCTCTCCACCTGCTATCGCCACCCCGGCCCGGCCTCGGTGCGCTATCCGCGCGGCGCGGGCGCAGGCACGCCGGTGACCGCCGGGCTCGAAGACGTGGCGCTGGGCCGCGGCGTGGTGCGCCGCGAAGGCGCGCGCATCGCCATCCTGGGCTTCGGCACGCTGGTGCCGGCTGCGCTCGAGGCCGCGGAAAATCTCGGCGCCACGGTAGCCGACATGCGTTTCGTCAAACCCATCGACCGCGAACTCGTGCTCGATCTGGCGGCTCGCCACGATGCTCTGGTCACGCTGGAAGAAGCCGCCATCATGGGTGGAGCCGGCAGCGCGGTGGCGGAAACCCTGAATCAGGCCGGTGTCGTCAAGCCGCTCCTGCAGCTGGGCCTGCCCGACCTCTTCGTCGATCACGGCGACCAGACCGCGCTCCTGGCAGGCCTGGGTCTGGATGCCGCGGGCATCGAAGCTTCCATCCGCGCACGCTTCGCCGACCTTTTGTGATCGGAACGGAACAATCCGTCCCACGCGGCAGGGGGTTTTCCCGAACAAATTACTCGGATTCAAGGATAATATGCCCTTTCCGAGACTGATCCGGACGGCGTGCCTCAGCGCCCGTCCTGCAATATCGACATGAATATTCCCATCGACCGCGCTATCGTCATGCCGGACGTGCAAAGCACGACCGACACCCGGCATATCCCCATCCAGCGCGTGGGTATCCGCGGCGTGCGCCATCCCATGCTGGTGCGCGCGGGCGACGGCACCGCCCAGCCCACCGTGGCCAACTGGACCCTCACCGTCGCGCTGCCTGCCGAAGAGAAGGGCACCCACATGTCGCGCTTCGTGGCCTTGCTGGAAAAGTACCGCTCCATCGCCATGACGCCGGTCCTGTTTGCCGAAATGGCCGAGGAAATGCTGCCCCTGCTGCACGCCGAGCGCGGCGACATCACGGCCGCCTTCCCGTACTTCATCAACAAGTCCGCCCCGGTTTCCGGCGTGCAGAGCCTGATGGACTACGAAGTCCAATGGATCGCCCGCGCCACCCTGACCGGCGTCGAGTTCGAGCTCGTGGTCCAGGTGCCCGTCACCAGCCTGTGCCCTTGCTCGAAGGCCATCTCCGAGTACGGCGCCCATAACCAGCGCTCGCACGTCACCGTCTCG